>CAZLTH010000122.1:0-5483 GCA_964562355.1 uncultured Syntrophomonadaceae bacterium
TAGAATGGCTTTATACTCGTTCATCCACTCTGTAAATACAATGCTTGGGCAGTCAATCTTTGAAAAAGTTGGTGAAATTATAGCATTACCAAACTTTGAAAAGACTTTCTCCCAATATAAGTTTGAAGGCTACATAAGTGATGAGGCTATTTTAGAGATTGATAAGATAATGCAGGGATTAAAGGCAGCTAGGCGCCCATCCGGTGAATCTGAGGAAAATCAAAGAATAAAATCGGTAGCGAAGTTAGGCAATCTTGGAAGAATTAGAAAATCAAGAGCTGATCTTTTTGCTTACAAGAGTGGAGAAGAATATTATTTTGAGGTAAGGACAGTAAAGCCTAATATAGATGTGTTTACAAGGACGAAAGAGAAGTTATTACAATGGAAGGCAGTGCGATATAGCATTTCAGAGGACATTCGAGTAAACTCATATATTTGCATTCCTTACAATCCAGAAGCTCCAAGTCCTTATAGTCGATGGACATTACAAGGGCTATATGATTTGGGAAAAGAGGTGTTAGTGGCTGAAGAATTTTGGGATTTTCTGGGTGGAACGGGAACATGGGAGGAGTTATTAGATATTTTTGAGCAAACAGGTATAGAGTTAAGAGATGAGATTGATAAAAAGTTCACTGAATTTAGAAAGAATGAATGATTTTATCATAGAGGCTTATTACGGGGAGCACTAAATAGTTCCTATTTTACACCGGCCCGTAGTATCAGACAGGAATCTCTGAAATGTGAACTATTTTATGCCCTCATTAATAAGAAGATTAACGGAGAGAAGCGATGAAGGAAGGTAGGATAATTAAGGTCTCTGGACCGCTGGTGGTGGCCTTGGGGATGGATGAGGCCAAAATGTACAATGTTGTCCGAGTCGGTGAGAAGAAATTGATTGGCGAGGTCATTGAGCTGAGGGGGGATCGTGCATCCATCCAGGTCTATGAGGAGACGGGAGGACTGGGTCCAGGTGAGCCGGTCTTTGACACCGGCGAGCCTTTAAGTGTTGAGCTCGGGCCGGGACTGATTCAATCCATCTACGATGGCATTCAGCGCCCTCTGGATATGATTAGAAAGAAGGTCGGAGACCACATCACCCGGGGAATAGATATTCCTGCCCTTGATAGGGAGAAGAAGTGGAAGTTTGGGCCCTCTATCAAAGAAGGTAACAAAGTCTCTCCTGGAGACATCATAGGCACTGTGCAGGAGACCTCAGTCGTCGTTCATAAGATTATGGTTCCACCTGGAATTGATGGGGTGGTGGAGGAGGTCAAGGAGGGTGAATTTACAATTGAAGAGACGATTGCCGAGATAAAAACTGACTCAGGAATAAGAGAGATAAAGATGCTCCAGCGCTGGCCGGTGCGAAGAGAGAGACCTTGCCGGGAGAAACTTCCACCCTGCATTCCCCTCATTACCGGGCAGAGGATAATTGATGCTTTCTTCCCGGTAGCAAAGGGAGGAACAGCTTGTGTCCCTGGTCCATTCGGGAGCGGTAAGACGGTCATTCTCCATCAGTTTGCCAAGTGGTCTGATGCCGAGATTGTTATCTATGTTGGATGCGGTGAACGTGGTAACGAGATGACCGATGTTTTGATGGAGTTCCCTGAGTTAGATGACCCGCGCACCGGAGAGAAATTAATCAAACGCACTGTCCTCATTGCCAATACTTCCAATATGCCCGTGGCTGCTCGGGAGGCCTCCATTTACACTGGAATCACCATTGCTGAGTATTTCCGGGATATGGGTTATAGCGTTGCTCTTATGGCCGATTCCACCTCCAGATGGGCAGAGGCCTTAAGGGAAATTTCCGGGCGCTTGGAGGAAATGCCAGGGGAGGAAGGTTATCCAGCCTACCTGCCAACGAGGGCGGCTCAGTTCTATGAAAGAGCTGGTCGGGTGAAATGTCTCGGAGGCAATAATCGGGAAGGAGCTTTAAGCGTCTTAGGTGCTGTCTCCCCTCCTGGAGGTGATCTCTCTGACCCGGTGGTGCAGGCTACTTTAAAAGTAGTGCAGGTATTCTGGAGCCTGGAGGACTGGTTAGCATATGAACGGCACTTCCCGGCCATCAACTGGCTTAACAGTTATTCTCTTTATATAGATAATCTAAGAGAATATTTCCGGAAAGAAGCAGGTGAGGATTGGGCTGAGATGAGACGGGAGGCTATGGCCATTCTGCAGAAGGAGGCAGAGCTGAAGGAAATCGCTCGTCTGGTGGGAGTGGATGCTCTATCGGTAGAGGATAGATTGACCTTGGAGACAGCCAAATCAATTCGGGAGGATTTCCTCCATCAGAATGCTTTCCACGAAGTAGATACCTATACTTCTTTTGCTAAACAATACCGGATGCTAAAAGTCATCAGGCTATTTCATAGCCAGGCTGAGGAGGCTCTACAGAGGGGAGTGGATTTCAAGGAGCTTACTTCCCTGCCGGTCAGGGAAGAGATTGCCAGAGCCAGATATATTACTGAGGATAAATTGGAAACCTTTGACGCAGTTGAGCAGAAAATAGCGGCTCAGATGAAGGAGGTGAAAGGAGCTTCAGTTTCGGCATAGCCCTTCGCTCATTCTCGGCACGCTCCTTGCAAAACATGGAGACCAAATAGATATGGTTCCTCTTGGGAGCGTGCCTCCGAGGGTTTTCTTGCCGCTTACAGCCTCTTAATACACAGCGGCAAGAAAAAATCCACTCACGGCTAATGCCGAAACTTTTCATAGCTGGACTGTTATAGGGAGAACAGCATGGCCAAAGAATACTTAACTATTAGGGAGATCGTTGGTCCCCTTGTCTTAGTGGAGGAGGTATCCGGAGCTACCTATGACGAGCTGGTGGAGCTGGAACTTCCAGACGGGGAAATAAGGCGGGGGAAGGTGCTTGAGGTGGATGAGGACAAGGCCCTGGTTCAGCTATTTGAGGGCTCCTCTGGAGTAGATGTCTTTGGAAGCCGGGTCCGCTTCTTAGGTAAGGGAATAGAGCTTTCCGTCTCCATGGACCTATTGGGTAGGGTATTCGATGGATTGGGCCGACCAATAGATGGAGGTCCCCGGATACTTCCTGAGAAGAGATTGGATATCAACGGCACTCCCATAAATCCTTATGCCCGGGACTATCCCTCTGAGTTCATTCAGACGGGCATCTCCGCTATTGATGGGCTGAATACCCTGGTGCGAGGTCAGAAACTTCCCATCTTCTCTGGAGCCGGTCTTCCCCATCCCCAGATCGCTGCCCAGATAGCCAGGCAGGCTAAGGTATTGGGAGAAGAAGAGGAGTTCGCGGTAGTATTTGGAGCCATGGGAATTACCTTTGAGGAATCGGATTACTTCATCTCTGATTTCAGGCGGACAGGAGCCATTGACCGGGCAGCCCTTTTCATAAATTTGGCTGATGACCCGGCCATCGAGAGATTGGCTACTCCCCGCATGGCCTTCACCGCGGCTGAATATCTTGCTTTTGATAAGGGAATGCACGTCTTAGTTATCCTGAGCGATATGACCAACTATTGTGAAGCCCTGCGTGAGGTATCGGCCGCTCGCAAGGAAGTTCCTGGAAGGAGAGGTTATCCCGGTTATCTCTACACTGATTTGGCTTCCATGTATGAGAGGGCCGGAAGAATTAAGGGAAGGCAAGGCAGTATTACCCTTATGACCATCTTGACCATGCCTGAAGACGATAAGACCCATCCCATTCCGGACCTTACCGGCTATATTACTGAGGGGCAGATAATTTTAAGCAGGCAGATTCATAAGAAAGGAATTTATCCTCCCATAGATGTTCTTCCCTCTCTGTCCAGGCTGAAGGATAAGGGAATCGGGGAGGGAAAAACCAGGGAAGACCATTCTGATGTTTTCAATCAGCTATTTGCTGCCTATGCCCGGGGGAAGGAAGCTCAGGAACTGGCCGTCATCTTAGGAGAGGCCGCTCTTAGCGAGACCGATAAACTATTTTTTACCTTTGCTGATAGATTCGAACTGGAATACGTACAGCAGGGAGAGGATGAGGACAGGACAATTGCCGAGACCCTGAATTTAGGATGGAGTTTACTCCGAATGCTCCCGGCGGCGGAGCTAAAGAGAATCAGACCAGAATTTATTGAGAAATATCTGAAAGAAGATGCGCATTAGCGTTAATCCCAATCGGATGGAGCTCCTGCGACTGAGGAAGAGACTTCTCCTCGCCCGGCGAGGGCACAAGCTCCTCAAGGATAAGCAGGAAGAGTTAATGAGACGATTTTTGGAATTAGTGGAAGAGGCCAGAAGGTTGCGGAAGGAGGTAGAGGAGAAACTGGGAAGGGTTTACCGAAACTTTCTCTTAGCCAGAGGAGTGATGCCGAGGGAAATGCTTGAAGCCGCATTGATGTTCCCCAAGAGAAAAATAGAGATAACTACCCAGCTTATTCCAGTAATGAATCTTCGTCTTCCCAAGCTGGATTTAAGTCAGGAGGGCGAATTTGACTGCTATGGCTTTGCCGAGACCTCTGGGGACCTGGATATTTCTCTCTCCCTTCTCTCTGAGACTGTTCCCTCAATGGTGAGATTATCTGAGGTGGAAAAATGGATTGAGCTTCTGGCCGGAGAGATAGAGAGAACCAGACGACGGGTAAATGCTTTGGAATACATACTCATTCCCAGTTTGGAGGAGACCATTAGCTACATCGGGATGAAGTTAAATGAGAGGGAGAGAGGGAATTTAACCCGCCTCATGAAAGTGAAGGAGTTGGTCAGTGCGGGCTAAAAAAATGAAGGTGACGGCCATCGTCCCGGCCGCCGGCCGGGGGATGAGAATGAGAGAGGATATAAGCAAGCAATATCTGCCTCTGGCGGGAAAGCCAATCCTGGCTCACACCCTCCTTGCCATAGAACATTGCCCTGCCATAGATGAGATTATCCTGGCTGTGAGAGAGAGCGACA
Organism: uncultured Syntrophomonadaceae bacterium; assembly: GCA_964562355.1. Lineage (GTDB taxonomy): Bacteria > Bacillota > Dethiobacteria > PWVN01 > PWVN01 > CAZLTH01. Next base: position 4,909 of record CAZLTH010000122.1, read on the forward strand.
TTGCCTATTGCCAAGAGGAGGTGGTGAAGAAGTTTACTCTCAAGAAAGTAAAAGAGATAATTGCCGGAGGAGAACGCAGGCAGGACTCAGTCTACCAGGCCTTAAAGAGGATGGGGCCAAACTGCGATTTAGTTCTCATTCATGACAGCGTGCGTCCTTTCATCACTGAAGAGATCATCTTAAGGACCATCAAGGAAACCAAACTGCATGGGGCAGTAGCTACGGCCGTTCCCCTTACTGACACCATTAAGCAAGGGGACGGAGGAGGGTTTGTGAAGAAGACCCTAAGCCGGGACGAGCTCTGGTCAATTCAAACGCCACAGGGATTTAAATATAGTTTGATTCAAAAAGCCTGCTCCCAAGCCCATGAGGATGGTTTCTATGGAACGGACGATGCAGGCCTGGTGGAAAGAATTGGGCATCCAGTTAAGATGATTGAGGGCTCACCGGAGAATATAAAGATTACTACTCCCGAAGACTTAATCATTGCCGAAGCCATATTGCGAGAGAGAGAGAGGAGGATAGACACAAAATCGCAGAGAGCACAGAGAGAAAAAGTTTAAGTCAAAATATAG
>CAZLTH010000123.1:0-5464 GCA_964562355.1 uncultured Syntrophomonadaceae bacterium
AAATTAGTGCTTGATTAATTTGCGCAAATTGACCGATTTAATTTGCCAGTTGACAATAAGGGAAACCCAACTATAAACTGTAAACAGCAACTATCATATATATTTAAGCCTCTTGTTAATCATCTCAATATTAAAATCCTCATAGCCTTGCATCCTCCCCCAGTCAACCACACTTTCATGTTCCGGATCCTTCTCATCAGCTATAATTGCGAGAAATTCTTCATACCCATGCTGTCCACCAACATCTTCTGGAGGAGAGTTCCCTTCACCTTCAAGGCAGACAGGATAATTTACAGCATGATCAGTAATAACTTTTTCGACTTCAATATAGTGCTGCCAGTTATCTCCAAAATCATAGGTATATTTTATTCTGGCAGGAATATATTCTGAAAGTTTTATGCCCTTTTCAAGCTTCATAGGCACATCATTATCATAGGCAAAGGCCTCTTCGTCACAAACTAGATTTATAACAGGTTTATAACCTTTTTTGTCATATGCCGGGTCATTGATAAATGTACCATTACCAGATGTTTCATCTCCATATATATAAAACTCGTGCAAATGACACTCTTGCCATCCAAATACCACTTGTAAAACTTGATGCAACTTATTAAAAGTCATATTCACTGGCACCGCTATTCTACGCCAAATATCATAACCTTCAAGATCAAGTGTTACCATTAACTCCACAGCTTTCGAGCCAAAAATTGGCCCACCTGCAAACTTCTCCAGATCCTTATACATCTCTTCATTGGGTTTGATATGTTCATCCTTCCCCTCGCTAACAAAAGAACGACTAGCTTGTGTGCTCAAAACAGTTTTATAAATAGATTCGTTCTCCCGAAAATCCTCATAATAATAGTGGAAATCCTCACAAGCCTTATTCATCTTTGCAACCAACGACCTGTTCTTTGTTTTTGCATAGGTGACTTCTTTAGAATGATTGATAAACTTCTCTATAATCTCATCCTTGATACCCTCTTGCTGGAAGGTTTCACGTATCGCTTGTAAAATATGTTCATCTAATCTTTTAAAATCCTTTGCCTTCAGCCCATGGATAACTATAACATATCTGTTTTTATCATTCATAATCACCACAGTTTTCTTGCGCTCCACTTTAATCAAGTTAGCATGCCAAGAGAAGAGAGGTTCTCCCTCTGGAGGTGTGCCTGGCTTTATCTTCAGCTCATCTAATAGTTTCTTTGTACATTGAATTAACATACTATCAAACTCCTTAATTTAGTAGTTGACAATTGGGTTAGCTTTTTAAAAATATCTGCTTACCTTTGCACCCATTTATTATCACTTCATCGTTTTACCAAATTATCCTGCCTGTTTGCCAAATTTTTCGATGTCTTTTTAAAACCGCCCCACCTGCGCCTACACCAATATTAAATCTTCTCTTTCCTTGTAAAGCTTTATTAACAGGTCGGAGTAGCCGGATTTGCTGAATAATATGTACTTCATCTGTCTATTTTCATTAAACCACATTACCCTTTTGCCTTTTTCAACGAGTTGATAAAATAAGCCTATATCTATCTTGCTATTTGTGTATTTGCATTCTCCGATAATTATTTCTTTGGTTTGTTCATTCAAAGCCACAATATCTATTTCGTCCTTTTTATCCCACCATTTGCCCAACTTCTCAAAAGAAAATCCTAGTTTCCCCTGCTTATTTAATTCCCACATTTTGTCCATGCATACATCTTCAAAAACGGCACTCATATGATTATCGATGAAGTGTTGGCGTATTTTACTCATTACAAAACCAATATCATCCATTTCAATATAATTTCGGTAAGGATAAACAAATTTAAACCAAAAGTTAATAAAATTATCTTTGAGAAAATATAATCCTTTCTTGCTCTTCTCCGGATTTTTTTCCGTAACAGGAACCCTTCTTTCTAACAAGTCCAATTCTATCAATCCTTTTAAATATCTGGTCAGGCTATTTTGCGAAACTTCTAATGCCGCTGCTATTTTACCTAGCTTATGATTTCCGTTAGCAATCGTTTTAATTATTGAAAAATATGTTCCTATTTCTCCTACTTCTCTTTCTAGTAGAAAAATTGGTTCCTCATACAAAAAACTCTGCCTGTTTAATATGTTTTTTTCGATAGCCAAGTAGATGTCATCTTCTTCGTTAAATAATTCAATATATTTAGGGACTCCCCCTGTCACGCTGTAATACTCAATAAGCTCATGTTCACTTTTATCCTCAAAGAATTCAGTGTAGTGTTTAAATCTTATTTGCTTCATTTTTATTTGACCTGTTCTTCGACCATATAGTGGGCTAGAATAGTTTAAAACTTGACTTTCCATCATGTTGATTAAAGAGCCACATAAAATTACCATTATATTTTCTTCTTTAAGAATATTATCCCATATACCTTGAAATACTGATGGAAACGCTTTATTGGCTTTGCCTAGATATTGAAATTCATCAATTATGACAATTTTTTTCTCATTTGTCTTGTGCTTAGTTAATATTGCAAAGATGTCGGCCCAAGCAAGTCCAGAGGCCTTTTCCAGTATTGTATCCCCTGTAAATGCGGCTACTAATGACTGAAAAGCCTTTCTGTTCTCTCTTTCTGTTTCCTCGGTAGCAAGAAAATACATCGCCGGTTTATTTCTCACAAACTCACGAATTAATGTTGTCTTCCCAATTCTTCTCCTGCCATAGACAACTACTAAAGAAGACCTACCCTGAAAATACTCTCTTTCCAAAAAATCCTTCTCTATTAATCTATCAATGAATTGTTTCCTCATAGCCTCACCTTTTCTTTTTTTTATTATTATACCACACGTTATTATATTTTAAAATATAATAACGTTAGTGTTTTTTCATGATATCAGCCTCAATTACAACAACGTTGCTGCCATTAGCATATCTATTGGCATACTTTCCTCTTACACCTTTGCTAAAATCATATTCTTCTAGCATTTCCAAATCATTAGGAATTGGTTTCATAATATTTCCTTTCTTTACCAGTGGCTTTCTTGGCACTAATAATTCGAATATTATCCTCCCTTTCGGCATGAATAACAACAGGATCGTACATAATTAAAAATCTCCAAACCAATCTCAATTGTTGGGGTTTCCCATGTGGCTATTTGACCTCCAAATGTTCCTTTCCAAGCAAACTTCTCGGGTTTTTGAAAGTAAAAGCCAGCCAGCAACTCCATCTCAAAACTACAAGCACCTTCAATCACTACAGGTTCAACATTTTCGGCACTTTGCAGGGCTTCTAATACTTTTTGCTTAATCAACGGATATGTTTCTTTTGCAGAGGGCTCCCAATTCTTCGATTTATCTTTAACCGGTATCTCTACTACTTGTGAAGATAGCTCTTTTGCCTCTTTCATTGAAGCCATACAACCGATATTTGCTAGAAACCTTGTTCCGTTAAATGCGCACACCGCTTGTCCAATTTCCGCAATATGCAGACCATTCATGGTTACACTTTTTATTGGTGGTGATTGAATTGTATGCGGGAAATAAGCCTTTTCCTCACCAAATCGAGCATGTTGTCCCACCGTTATAATCCCAAATGGATTTTGTACTGCTTGCCCACGAATTCGTCTCCAATCAAAACATCTATCAATCACATCTGCAACGACTACATTCGATGGAAGTTCTTCTATTTTTACATTGTATTCAGGACTACCAGCAAAGTGAGCATCATATAAAAAAATTTCATCTATCCTAAATTCGTTTGCTGCTTCACAAACTGCTTTTACGTCCGATGTCATCAAATCCCTACCATGTTTTCTCCACTCTTCTGAACCATGGTTCATAGCTTTCCAATTCTGTTCAAATATACCTGAAGCACCTTCCATATCTGTTACTATTACAAGCTGTTTTTTCATAAAATCCTCCTAGAAATAATTACATATGAAGTTTTGCGATATTTTTGCTTGCAAAGTGATTTCTATAGTATTTTCGGAAACTCCAAAACCCCTTCCGCCACACGCACCAGCTCAAAATCAGAAAAGAGCTTTAGCTAGAGGGTACCCAATCTCAACGATTAACAGAGATTACTCAGAACAGCAGAATCTAAGTAACAAATCCTTACTTTAACTTTAAGTGTTGCTCCAAAAATTCACAGACCTTTGCCCAAGCGTCATTTTTTGCAAAGTCATTTCCAGTTTTTGTGCCACCAAGTCTAATTAATAAAAAAAATAATAGATTCTTAAAAGAAAAAGGGTATCCCTGAGCATCGTTAGCCTGTTTTGGAGAGATATGCCCTGCCTTGTCATAACTTAAATGTTGAAAAGGAAAAACAAAATTTTGCTGTTTAAGTCTTTCCACGACATGGGTGCACATCATGCTTGATGGCCATATGCCATCCTCTTTGCCTGAAATTAGCAGGATGGGACCATTGATTCGCTCTACGGGAATAATTGCACGTTCCACTGCTTCTTGATTTTGAAGGCTACCGATATATATCCCAAGCAATAAGCCCTGTCGACACATAAGTCCGAAGCGATATCGATAGGGCACAAAGGGCAGGGGCTCACCGTGAAGCGTCCAAGAGGACTTTACAACTCTCTTTCGAGATCCGGTATGGTTTATGCTTTCGAAAACGGCATGGCTTGGTACATAAGCAACCACGGCTGATATCTCAGGATACGTGGCGCTCACTAATAAGGCGGCTTCGCCGCCTTTCGAAGTGCCAATCAATCCTATCCGGCTTGATTCAACTGAAGCGTTGGAGCCCATCCAGTCAATCGCCTGCTTGAAATACTCCAACGGTATCTCTTCGAGCTGCTGGGGAAGTTGTTCAAATTGAAAGTAAGCCAATGCTAATGCCGCATATTCTTGTTCTGCAAGCAGCATGGCTGTCGGTATATTCGAGTCTATGCCACCTTCTGAACCTCCCAGCACAATGATACCAGGATGTTTACCGGGAGTGCTCGGTAAACAAAAACTGGCAACTAAGCCATTATCTCGAACTTCCGTCACACTAACTCCCACTAGTGCTAACCTTCTTTCTTACAGTAATCTTGCTTTAATTCTTTTCCAGCCATTACAAATACATAAAATGATATTATTAGTAATGGTAAATGTAAAACCCCCATCCACCACCTGTTCAAATTTCTTTGAATCATTATATCTAACCTCCTGTGGATATTTTTCCCTCCATCAAACGCAACTTTGTTTCTTTGTCAAATTTCTCTAACGCATATCTAAATGAGAGCCGCGGCATAATATCTTTATTCTGCATTAAATAATCATAGACATTGTTTTTTTCAGTTTGAGATAAAACTTTCAACATCCAGCCGTAACCTTTTAATACAAGGTAGTGACTATCATTTATTAAGGCATCAGAAATTAAAAATGGTTCAATGTTTGCGTATTTATTGTGTTTAATAGGATATATCAAAGTTACAGCTGCTGCTCGTCTTACACAAAATTTTGGATGTTTAGTCCATTGGAGAAGGTGTGTAAATAAGGTGTTAT
>CAZLTH010000124.1:0-5417 GCA_964562355.1 uncultured Syntrophomonadaceae bacterium
CCCGATGATAAGATATTTTCACTTATTAATGATGGTGAAGTAGTGGAGATAAGAAAAGGAGATTTATATCTCCAGGGAAATAAAATATTGGAGGGAAGCATTCTTACCAAAGAAAATATTGCTAAGAAAATTAAATCTGCTAATGAGAATATATCTTTTTTGTTGGATGATTTTTTGCAGAACACCCTAGAATATGCCTTAAGAGAAAAAGATTTTATTTTGGAAAACATAAAAATTCCTGCTTTGTCAACAGAAATAAAGGGGAAGCAGGTGTTAGTAGTTGTGAGAGGGCGTAATTACAGAGAAGATCTAAAAACAATTATTGATTATATTGAAGAAAGAAGACCTGTTCTTATCGGCGTAGATGGTGGTGCTGACGCTCTGTTGGAATTTGGCTTTACTGCAGATATTATTATTGGAGATATGGATAGCGTAAGTGATTTGGCACTAAAGAAGGGAAAAGAAATCATACTGCATGCTTATCTCGATGGCAGGGCACCGGGAGAAAAAAATGCCAAAATCTGGGGATAGATTATAAAACGTTCCCTTCTCTCGGGACCAGTGAAGACATAGCACTTTTGTTGGCTTATGAAAAAGGAGCGGAACTAATTGTAGCCTTGGGTACTCATTCCAATATGATTGATTTTTTAGAGAAAGGAAGAGCAGGGATGGCCAGCACCTTTTTGGTGAGATTAAAAGTGGGTTCGAGGTTAATTGATGCCAGAGGTGTAAGCAGATTATATTCTGGAAAACATAAAGGAAGGTCTGTTTTTTTCCTGCTTACAGCTGCTATTTTACCGATTGCCATCATCATATCGTTTTCTCCCTTGGTACAGCACCTGCTCCGGTTGCTAATCCTGCGTTTGAGATTACAGTTTTAGGGGTAGAGAGTTTTTGTTGAGCGGAAAAGAGTACATTGTCACTTTGATGGCAGTTTTTTTATCGCTGGGAATTGGCATTATGGTGGGCACTTTGTTGACAGAAAGCATTATTCTTGAACAGCAAAAAAGTATAATTGAACAACTGGAAAGAAGATATTTTGATGTTGTTGAAGAAAATGAGAAGTTAGTTTTTGATAATGAAAAGCAGTATGCGGTCTTAGGTATCTGGGAAAGAACAGTGCGAGAAATACTTCCTCCTTCCCAGTATGCTTTTATTGGAAGAGAAGTAGGTATTTTTTCTTTTGATCAAGCTAGAGGAGAAGAAGTTAGTGCTTTTTTAAAAAAAGAAGGATTGAAAATTAATCCTCATATTTATGTGCTGCCGGCAGAAGAAAATAAAAATCTTGTAAATACTGAAATGGTCAAAGAAATGTTTTTTTTAAGTAAAATGCTATTAAATGAGAGCTGGAGAGCCCCTTTTTTGGATATGCCGGAAAAAATTTTTGTGCAGAGTAAACATTGCTCGCCAGTAAATCCACAGGTAATTTTACTGGTGGGAGGGCAATCTTCCTTGAATAACACAGAAGCAGATTTAATAGCTAAATATTTGCAGGAGATGGTGGGAATAGAAATAATCGTACTGGAAGATTTTTTTCGGGGAGGTGTTTTCTTACAGGAATCTCCAGGTTTGGAGGTAGCAAGAATTGATTACATAGATACAACACCGGGTAAAATAGCCTTGTTGGCTTTGCTCAGGCAGGGTATTGGGAATTGAGAATTGAAAATTGAGAGTTGAGAATTGAGGTTATGAAAAAAGTTTCTGTAATCATACCTGCCTATAATGAGGCAGAAAAGATAGTTAAGACTTTAGAAGGTTTGGCCGTTATTCCTGAAATATCTGAAATCATAGTTGTTGACGATGGCTCAGAAGATGATACTGCTTTCTTGGCAAGAACAGCGGGTGCCAAAACAATTTCCTTGCTTGTTAATATGGGTAAGGGGAAAGCAATGCTGGAGGGGCTTAAACATGTTCAGGAAGATATTATTGCTTTTGTTGATGCAGACCTGGGAGAAACATCAGCAGAGGTTAGAAAGATGATTGCAGTAGTGTTGGAGGACAGGGCAGACCTAGCGGTTGCTAGGTGGTCCGAAACTGAAGAGGGGAAGAGCGGTTTTGGTCTAGTGTTGGGTCTGGCTAGATGGGGGATATATAATCTAACTGGTTGCCGGCTGGTTTCGTCTCTTTCCGGGCAGAGAGTTATAAAAAGAAAATATTTAGCTGATTTGGAAGACGGGTTTGGGGTTGAAGTAGGAATGACTGTTGATTGTTTGAGAAATGGCGGCCGAATAAAAGAAATTCCGGTAAATATGCAACATAGAAAAACCGGCAAAGATTTGCCGGGGTTTATACACCGGGGAAAGCAGTTTGCCGATGTGCTCAAAGTGCTATTGAAGAAAAAATTTGCAGGTGTTTTATGGAAGTAGGTTTTATAATTATACCGCTCCTCAACACAATTTTATTGCTACCTAAAATACTGGTCATATTTGACAGTAAGGATGAACAGATGAACTACCGGGGGAAAAAGGTCCCACGTGCCGGGGGATTCCTTTTTTTTCTTTCTTTTGTACTTGCTGGCTGCTGGCAGGTTATCTTCTTCCCACAGAGCGGTTTGCAGTTTTTCGCTCTTTTGTATTTAGTGACAGGTCTTTCCCTATTAGGATTAGCAGATGATTTTTTTGGAAACAACAAGAGCAAGGGTTTCAGAGGGCATATCGGCAATTTTGTGAAAAATAAAGAAATAAGTACAGGGTTGATAAAGGCTTTATATGGCTTGATTATTTCCTTGACAGCAGTAGCATTTAACAGGGTAGAGCCGGGGGAAATTATACTGGCTGGTTTAATAGTTGCTTTGAGCAGTAATTCTTTTAATTCTTTGGATTTAAGACCGGGCAGAGCATTAAAAATATTTATGTTTTTGTCTTTGTTCATAATTTTAACTACTAGGGATAGGAATCTGACTTTGCTATTATTTCCTTTTTTAGCCACTCTACTTGTTTATCTTCCTTATGAGCTAGGAGAATATGTTATGTTAGGTGACAGCGGAGCAAATGCTTTAGGAGGAGTCATTGGATATCTTCTGGTAATCGGGTTTTCTGTAGAGGTACAAGTTTTTTTTCTGCTACTTTTGATTATTTGGCAAATTTTCAGTGATACTTTCTCCTTGACGAAAATAATAGCAAGCAACAGACTTCTGAACAGCTTTGATAACCTAGGAAGAAGATATAAAGAGGCAGAGAAATGAGTATTACAAGAAAAAAATATCAACCCTTCAGGGAGATGGCCATCAAAACAGGTGTGGTAAAAGAAGTGCTGGAAAAAAGAGAAACTTTGACAGTAGTGTTGCTGGAAGTAGATGGTAAGTTGTCCGAAGCTATATCTTATGATTTTTTTACCGGAGAGTTAAAACCGGGTGATCGAGTTAAGGTTAACACAAGTGCTATTGATCTAAACTTGGGTACGGGCGGAAAACACTATATTATAGCTAATTTAGATTCTCTTGAAGATAAAAAAATTTTAAAACCAGGGCACATAATCAAACTCAGATATACGCCTATGCAGTTTAAAACTAACTGCCTAGAAGAAGTCTACCCTCAGGTTATAAATAAGTATGACAAGTTAGATAATCTACCAGTAGTGGTTTTAGAACTGCATAGCATGGTTTTGCCGGTTGCAGTGGCTATAAAAAGAAGATATCCGCATTGTTCGCTGGTATATATTATGACTGACGGTGGAAGTCTCCCTTTAGCTTTGAGTAAACAGATTTTTTTCTTACAGGAGGGAAAATACTTAAATTATACGATTTCTGCTGGTCATGCCTTTGGCGGAGACTTGGAAGCTGTCAATGTTTATACGGCACTTCTGGGAGCAAAATATATTTTACAGGCAGATGCAGTTATTATTGCTATGGGCCCCGGTAACGTGGGTACAGCTACTAGGTTTGGTTTTACCGGCATAGAACAGGGAGAAAATATCAATAAAGTTAATGCCCTAGGAGGTAAAGCTATAACTTGCCTGCGGCTTAGCTTTGCTGACTCTAGGTCACGGCACCACGTAATAAGTCATCATAGTATAACCAGTCTTAAAAAAATTGCAGTAACACCGGCCTGTATAGCATTACCACTATTAAAAGAATCAGAAGAGAAGATGCTTTTAGAACAACTGCAGAAAAATGGTCTTCCCGGCATACATAATGCTAAATGGCATAATGTTGCTGCAACTATGCTTGAGTTGCAACAATTGCCCTTTAAAGTTCAATCTATGGGCAGAACACCACAAGATGATCCAGTCTTTTTTGCCTCTGCGGTTGCCGCAGGGGAAGAAGTAGGTAGCGAGTTAGTGAGTAAGTGAGTAACTAAGCAGTAATAACTTCTTTATGTAAGGTTGAGAGCAGAAGATGGTAGGGTAACGACCTTTTCTGTGTATCGAAACAAGGATATATCCAAAGTATTTTTGTGTAAAATCATCAGAGAAGACCTATAAATAACCTTAGAAGAATTTTTAGATTTATACTCAAGTCAGCAGGGCAAGGCCCCCGACAACTTCAGACCATGGATTTATCGCATTGCTTCCAATATTTGTCGTGACTTGTGGAAAAGTGCTCATTACAAGCGACTAAGGGGGAGATGCTTCTTGCAAAAAGCAGATACATTCTTGTAGAAACATGGTATAATAATACTCAAGCGAGAGGAGTGAGAAAATGGAAGAAAAGGTGCTTGATGTATCCATGGTTTATGATGGTAGAATAGTTAAATTGAAACGAAAAGAAGTGCGGCTTCCTGATGGTAGTTTAGGTGTGCGAGAAATTGTAGAGCATCCGGGAGCGGTGGCAATTGTAGCTTTGGATGACGAGGGTTATATTTATCTTGTCAGGCAATATAGATCTCCTGTGGGAAAAAGCATTTTAGAAATTCCTGCTGGCACACTGGAGAAAAATGAAAAACCAGCAGATTGTGCGGTTAGAGAATTGGAAGAAGAGGTGGGGAGAACCCCTGGTAATTTGGTTAAACTTGCCAGTTATTATTCTTCACCCGGTTATTCCAATGAATTAATACATATATTTTTGGCTACAGAATTACGAGAAGTTCAAGCCATAGAAGTGCCGGGAGAATTTCTACAGGAGGAAAAAATGCCTGTGAGTAAGTTAAATGAGATGATTGAGAAAGGAGAAATAGAAGACGGTAAAACTATACTGGGAATACTTTTAGCCATGAAAAAACTTTAAAAAATCATATAATCCTCCTGTCAGGAATATTATGGTGAAGAATGCAATTTGGCAGGGGGAGGAGGTTGCTATACAGAAGGCGAAAAATATTTTTCAGGAGTATTTCAGAGAAAACTTGATATTATATTTGCTAGCAGCTTTTTTTTTCTTTGTAGGAATTATTTTTGGGGTGTTGACACCTAATATTTTACCAGATTCACGTGTCATTGAACTTAAAGGCTACTTGGAAGCTTTTTTCTCGGGACTTGATCAA
>CAZLTH010000125.1:0-5395 GCA_964562355.1 uncultured Syntrophomonadaceae bacterium
ATAGCCCTATATCAGGGGAAGAAATTGCGGCTCGTTTAAACTTAAGCCGGGCGGCTTTGCGGCCTTATTTATCTGTTTTAACTATGTCTGGAATTTTAAATGCTCGCCCTCGGGTGGGTTACTTTTACACCGGCAGGACGCAGGAAACTTTGGTTGCAGAAGCTTTAAAAAAGATCAAGGTAAAGGACTTTAAAAGTAGGCCGGTGGTAATAAAGGAATCTGCTAGTGTGTATGATGCTGTGGTAGCACTTTTTTTAGAAGATATAGGAACTCTTTTCGTTGTGCGGGAAGGTGGAATTCTGCAAGGCGTGGTGTCTCGCAAAGATCTGCTCAAGAGTGCCCTGGGAGGGCTAGAATTTTATAAGGTGCCGGTAACCGTTGTGATGACACGTATGCCCAATATCATTACCACGACTTTTGAAGAAAACATTTTGGAAGTGGCACATAAGATTATGGAATATGAGATTGATGCTTTGCCAGTAGTAAAAGAGTTGGGTCCGGGAAAACTTGAGGTGGTGGGACGGGCTAGCAAAACTAATATTGCTAGAGTGATGGTAGATTTGGGCGGAAAAATTTAAGGAGAGGAGGAGTTTTTTGTTTAATGCTAATGATAAACCTGTAGTTTATGTTGTTTCTGATTCTATCGGAGAAACAGCAGAGTTTGTGGTCAAGGCAGTAGCCAGCCAGTTTGATGCTGAGCAGATACTGATTCAAAGAATCTCCTTTGTAGACGATGTTGAAACTATTAATGAAATCGTCGAGGAAGCTGTGCAGTATAGGAGTGTTATCGTCTATACCCTAGTTTTGGCTGCTTTGCGTCAAGAAATGGAACGATTAGCTGCAGAGAAAAATTTAATAATAGTAGATCTCATGGGGCCGATGCTAGATGCCTTTACCAAAGTTACAGATATAGTACCACGTATGGAGCCTGGTCTGGTGCGCAAGTTGGATGAGCAGTATTTTCGCCGGGTAGCAGCTATTGAATTTGCTGTAAAATATGATGATGGTAAAGATCCCCGGGGGTTGCTCTTAGCTGATGTGGTGTTGGTAGGTGTTTCTCGGACGTCTAAAACTCCTCTGAGCATGTATTTAGCTCATAAAAAGATAAGGTCGGCTAATTTGCCACTGGTGCCGGAGGTGGAACCACCTGAGGAGATTTTTTGGTTTCCTGCTAAAAAGATTATGGGGCTAACAATAAGACCGGAAATTTTAAATGCTATTCGTCTGGAACGATTGAAAGCGCTGGGGTTAAAAGCAGAGGCCAGCTATGCCAGTATGGAACGCATATTAGAAGAACTGGATTATGCGGAGGGGATTATGAAACGTCTGGGGTGTCGGGTTTTTGATGTATCCAATAAAGCAGTCGAAGAAGTTGCCAATAAAATTCTTACATGTTTGAGGGAGGACGAAGAAGAATGCAACTAATTTACCTTTTTGAAGAGGGTAATAAAAGTATGAGAGAGGTTTTAGGTGGTAAAGGAGCCAACCTAGCAGAAATGACTCGGATTGGTCTGCCGGTACCGCCTGGGTTTACGATAACCACGGCAGCATGCTGTGACTACTATGCTACCGATCAGAAGTTTAGTGTACTTTTAGAAGGGCAGATAGATGAGTCGATAGGTAAGCTAGAAAAGAGTTTGCAAAAAAAGTTGGGTGATGCAGATAATCCTTTACTAGTTTCTGTTCGCTCCGGTTCTGTGTTTTCTATGCCGGGTATGATGGATACTGTTCTTAACCTAGGCTTGAACGATGTTACAGTGGAAGGATTGGCTAAAACATCCGGCAATCGTTCCTTTGCTTTGGATTGTTATCGCCGTTTCTTACAGATGTTTGGCAGCGTAGTTTTTAATCTGGAACATTATTATTTTGAAGAAGCATTGACAAAACAGAAGCAGATAAAAGGAGTCCAGAGTGATGCTGATCTGACAGAAGAAGATTTGGCAGCAATTATTCTTAAATTCAAAGAGATTATTTCCAAGCGAGCCGGGAAGACTTTCCCTCAAGAACCCAAAGAACAACTTATACTGGCGATAAAAGCTGTCTTTGATTCTTGGAATAACCAGAGAGCTATTGTTTATCGCCGTTTGCATAAGATTCCTGATGATTTAGGGACTGCTGTTAATATTCAAGCTATGGTTTTTGGTAACCTAGGAGAAGATTGCGGTACGGGAGTAGCATTTACTCGCAACCCATCTACTGGTGAGAAAGAACTTTACGGAGAATTTTTACTTAATGCCCAGGGCGAAGATGTGGTGGCCGGTATTAGGACACCTATTCCCATAGACCAGATGGCAAAACAGCTACCCTCTGCTTACCAAGAATTTATACGTTTATGTCATGTTTTAGAAAAACACTATCATGATATGCAAGACATTGAATTTACAATAGAGTGCGGTCGTCTTTTCCTTTTGCAAACTCGCACAGGGAAAAGAACGGCGCAGGCTGCTGTTAGAATAGCTGTAGAGATGGTGGAAGAAGGAGTTATAAGCAGGGAGGAGGCTCTTTTAAGGATTGACACCTCACAGATTGATCAACTTTTACATAGCCAGATTGATCTCACTGCTTCTTTAAAAGTGATAGCGAAAGGTTTACCAGCTTCACCGGGGGCTGCTTCCGGTAAAATCGTCTTTGATGCTGATAAGGCTGAACAGCTGGCAGAAGCAGGCGAGGAAGTTCTTTTGGTCAGATCGGAGACAACTCCTGATGATATTCATGGTATGGTAGCGGCAAAAGGGATTCTTACCAGCCGTGGTGGTATGACTAGCCATGCGGCAGTAGTGGCAAGAGGAATGGGAAAGCCCTGTGTTTCAGGCTGCGAAGAGGTGCAGGTCGACATGGCAGCAGGGCGACTGGAGATTGGCGACCATGTTTTTCAAGAGGGAGATATACTTTCCATTGACGGTTCTACCGGCAGAGTTATCAAGGGGGAGGTTCCTCTTATTGTGCCAGAACTGAGCAATGAATTTAAAACATTTCTTTCTTGGGCTGATAATATACGCCGCTTAAAGGTAAGAGCCAATGCTGATACCCCTGAGGATGCCCGGAAAGCTAGAGAATTTGGGGCAGAAGGAATAGGTCTTTGTCGTACTGAACATATGTTTATGGCTAGTGACCGTCTGCCAGTAGTGCGGGAAATGATTTTGGCAGAGACTTTAGAGACACGTGAAGAGGCTTTAAAACAGCTTTTGCCGATGCAACAGGGAGACTTTAAGGAGATATTTAAAGCCATGGTAGGTTTCCCAGTTACGATTAGACTGCTTGATCCACCTTTACACGAATTTTTACCTAGCTTAGAAGAATTGGTGATAGAAAGAGTGGAGCTTAAACATGCTGGGGCAGCGGCAAAAGAGCTTTATGCCCAAGATAAATTGATTAGACAGGTGCGTAATCTGGTGGAGCTCAATCCGATGCTGGGGCATCGTGGTTGTCGCTTAGGTGTTGTGTTTCCAGAAATATACCAGATGCAGGTGAAAGCGATTTTTTATGCAGTCGGAGAGTTGCTGCGAGAAGGTATTGAGGTCAGCCCGGAAATCATGATTCCTCTAGTTGGTCACGCCAAAGAATTAGCAAGCATGAGGGAGCTGGTAGAAGAAACTGCCCGGAAGATTTCCCGGGAAATAGGAGTTGAGTTTAACTACCTAGTAGGCACAATGATAGAACTTCCCCGCGCCTGTGTCACTGCTGGAGAGATTGCCAGACATGCTGACTTTTTTTCCTTCGGAACGAATGACCTTACCCAGACAACACTAGGCTATAGCCGTGATGATGCCGAAGGTAAGTTCATGCATTATTATTTGCAGAAAAAAATTCTACCAGAAAACCCCTTTGCTGTTTTAGATAGAGAGGGAGTAGGTTCGCTTGTAAAAATAGCCGTGGAGAAAGGTCGCCTAGAAAAAACGGTTCTGAAGCTGGGTATTTGTGGAGAACACGGTGGAGAGCCAAACTCTATAGAGTTTTGTCACCAGATTGGACTTGACTATGTGAGTTGCTCTCCGTTTCGGGTGCCGATAGCTCGTTTGGCAGCTGCCCAGGCAGCACTAAAATAAACCTCGTAGGAAATCACCTATAGCTCGGAAGATGCGTACGAGGATATTGGCTTTATCAATATCCTCTCCTGCTACTAGGTTGCCTTCAGCTAATATTTTGCCGTCAAGTAGAACTTGCACTGTGCCCATTATATCACCTTCAGCGACAGGAGCGACAGGAGTGGCGGCAATATTTTTAGTAATTTCAAGCTGGTCTTCTTGGTTGATGGGGAAAATAGCTTGTAAAGAGTTGGCAGCGTTGACTGGCAGTTCTCTTTTTCTTCCTTTTTCTAAGGAAATTTCGCCTAGGGGGCTTCCGGCACTGACTACCTCTTGCAGGGTAAAGTTGCGGAAACCATAATTCAGCAATTTCTTAGAGATTCTTGAGCGTGCGCCTTCATCTGGTGTATTGAGTACAACAGAGATGAGGCGCATTTCGTTTTGTACGGCAGTCCCGGCCAAGGAATAGCCGGCCTCTGTTGTCCAGCCTGTTTTTAATCCGTCAGCCCCAGGGAATCTGCCTAGAAGAGGATTGCGGTTGAACTGACGAATATCATTGAAAGTGAATTCCGGTTTAGCTTCTAGCTCTACTAGGTCAGGGTGATGGAGTACTATTTGTTTAGCTAGGATAGCAATGTCTCGCGCACTCATATAATGATCTGCTGCTGGCCACCCTGTAGAGTTTTTAAACCTAGTAGCGGTCATCCCCAAGGCAGCGGCCCTTTCGTTCATAAGTTGGACAAAATGTTCTTCGCTACCTGTAAGATGCTCCGCAACAGCGATACAGGCATCGTTGGCTGAAACCACTGATATTCCTGTCAGCAGATCCCATAAAGTTACTTCTCTGTTTACTTCAAGAAACATCTGAGAGCCACCCTTGCGCCAAGCTCTTTCACTGACGATAATAATATCATCCCGACCTACTCGCCCTTCTTCTAAAGCCTCAAAAGCCAGTAAAAGAGTCATCATTTTGGTGATGCTGGCAGGAGGTAAGGGTTCGTCTGGATTTTTAGCATAGATGACAGTTCCTGTTTCAGGTTCTAAAAGAATGGCTGCTCTGGCATCAACATCAAAAGGCATGAGCAAATTATCTGGCGTAAGCTCTTCTGACGCATCTGCTGGTTCTGCAGAGTTTTCAGGTGTTCCTTCTACTATAGAGACAGCTGACTGGAACAGAATAGAAAAGACGAGGAGTACAGCCAAGGAAATTTTGCTAAATTTTTTTAAGAACATAAGATACCTCCTGCTTATTTTGTTTATTTGTTTTTGCCATGGTTGCTTTTTTTATTTAAAAGCATACTTTAGTATAGAAGAAAGATTAAGAGATTAAGAGATTAAGAGATTAAGAGATTAAGAGATTAAGAGATTAA
>CAZLTH010000126.1:0-5385 GCA_964562355.1 uncultured Syntrophomonadaceae bacterium
GGGGGGAGAAGATTTTTTCAGCCTTAACTCGCCATTTTTCTCTATAAAAAAAGTTGGAAATTGAAAAACAGATAGGATTTTGTAGAATACAGGGAGAATGTTGTTTAATATAGGTTGCTTGGCGCAAAACAAAACCGTTGTTGGTTCTGGTCAGATAGCAGATAAAAAACGCAAATGTCTACCGAAGAAGGCGGCAATAAATTTGGAGGGATTACTTATGTTTAAAGAAAAAGAGCTGCTTATTGCCCTTAAAATTATATTTATGATTTTAGTCATTGCCGGTGTAATTTGGTTTGTTATTAATATACAGTGGGTGATAAAGCTATTCGTTTTCAGTTTGTTTATTGTTTATATTATTGCGCCGGGTGTTACTTTTTTAGAAAAAAAATATCGGTTTGCGCATGGTCCGGCGGTTTTACTCACTTTTATGGCTTTTGTGCTTTTTTGCATTTTAACCATCAGCCTTATGGTTCCTGTTATCAGTGAACAATACCGTGAGCTGAGTGTGATTTTACCACAATACATTATTTACATTCAAACTCATATGCATGAGCTGGGCGATGCTGTTTTGTATTTAAACCTAGGGGGGATGTTCAATGAAGTGCTGACTGTTTTGCTTAATGCGACGAGAATGACATTAGACCATCTGGCGGAGCTTGGTGTGCATTTTTTTCTGGGTGTAATTGATTTTTTCCTTATTTTCTTTATTGTTTTTTATTTGCTTTATGATTTTGATAGTGTTAAGGAAGGCTTGCTGAACATTGTTCCGGCGGCATCTCGTGGTTATGCAAGACGCTTCGTAGGTGCTTTTGATGCTGGTTTTAGCGGTTTTATTCGCGGTCTTGTTTTTAGAGGACTAGCTGTGGGTGTGTTGGTTTGGATTGCTCTTTTGATTATTGATATGCCGCATGCTTTTTTGTTGGCGATCATCGCTGGTATTTTAAATATGATTTTATATGTAGGTCCGTGGATGGCAGCAATTCCAGCTGTTTTACTTAGTTTTTTACCCGGAACCCCTGCTCCACTTTTGGTTATGGCCATCTATGTTGGGATTCAGATTTTAGATGGAGTAATATTTGCCCCGTTATTTTTTGGGAGAACGGTTAATATTAAGCCGATTACTGTAATTGCTGCTATGTTTGTTGGAGGAGAGCTAGCTGGTTTACTGGGGGTAATTGTTGCTGTGCCGATAGCCGGAACAATTAAAAAAGTCATGGAAATATTACGTGAAGAGGAATAGAAAGTATTATCAGTGACAAATACATTTCGCATTCTATATTCAATTGTAAAGATTACTTTTATAAACTAGAGAGTAAGCGCCTGATCATAATTGCAGCTTCTGCCCTGCTTGCATTATCAGTAGGAGCGACAATAATGGTGTTTTCGGTCTGAGGTCGCCCCCGGATAATGCCTATATTAGCAGCAGTTGCAACTACATTTTTTGCCCAAGGGCTAATTTCAGCAGCATCAGCAAATTGGGTCAATTGCGCACTTACCTGTATTTCATTTAACCTCACGACATCTACCCCGGCGTATTGCAATGCTCGTACAATCATGGCTGCCACTTCCTGACGTGTGATACGTTCTTCAGGTCCAAAGATACCGTCGCCACGACCATGTACCAAGCCTGCCTTAGTAGCTGTTTCGATATAAGTATAAAACCATTTATCTGTAGTTACATCCGTAAAGGTTGATTCAGGCGAACCTTCCTTGGTCAATCCTAAAACCCTTACCAACATGGCAGCAAATTCAGCTCGTGTGGTGTTATCATTAGGAGCAAACCTATCATCATCAGTACCTCTGACAAAACCTCTGCCAGCCAGCGAGCGAATATCTCCCTCCGCCCAATGGTCACTAACATCAGTCCAGTTAAGAGCAGGGTTGGCAACTACGGTCACTGTGCAAGTAGCGGTATGTCCACCATCTGCCCCTAAATCAATCTGCTCTTGTATTAATTTTTGAACGTTTGTTCTAATCATGGGGAGCAAAGCAAGCAAAGAATCTCCTGGACATAATGTTCTGCTTACACATCCATGTCCAGCAATTCTATAAACATTTTGAATTCCTCTCGCAGTAGCAATCTCAGCCTTATCCAGAGGGTTTAGATTGCGTTGGGCAAGGCTCCACGCCAATAGCTTTTCCAGACTCCGAAGCGCTCTGACATCAGGTTCTCCCGGCTGTGCGTGCGAAGGTCCGGAGGCAGAGGGATGAAAGTTGCCAATCAAGGCAATGCCGATACTTTCTCTATTGGCAACACCTACGTGTGCGCCCCAAACATTTGTTGTGCTGAGATAGGGATTATTTCGCCCTTCATAGATATTGCCAAAGGGGTCAATGAGAAAGTTATACCCTATGTCATCCCAATTATTTACATTAGCGTGCTGGTGCCAGATGCTTCTAACAATGCTCTCGGCTATTTCACGAGTTGGAGGTTGAGGATGAAGAGGAGTGTGATGAATAATAGCATGGGTGATGGCGATTGGTGAAGATCGCCATTCTGGAGAGTCGAACTTATCTGGATCTAGGTCGCCCCACCACTCACTACGAGAGATAATGGTAGGCTGTGGGGGAATGCTAGCAGGATCTACAGTAGGAATTTCTCTCCCCATATCTGTGTCTGAAGAGTCATTTATTCCTCGTTCGGTAGTGGTATCCGCAAATGAAAACCGGACAGAAGTGAGCGAGACATCTTCTGGAACCGTTAACCATACTTCAAAATTGGTATGTGTCTTGTCTGCCCCAGTTACAAAATGGGTCATATATACTATACAGCCTTGGAACTCATCTGAACATTGACACTGTTTTTCTGGAACATGCCACCATTCAGTCCATGGCTCATCATCTTCCCGGGTGCGTATCATTGCTTGCAGACTGACCGGGGTGACTTGGTGTTCTGTAGACTGCCAATTAATCACAAGTGAATTAAAGGGAAGCGGCATTTTGCCCATAAAATCATAAACCCCTGCATTATTTTTTGCAATCAGGTGCTCTTTACCCCACTCAATCAGGGCAGAAGGGACCTCCCATTCATCGGTTTTAATCAAAATCTCAGGAGTTTCGGTGCTATAACTTGCTGCTGCCACCTGAGCGAAGCTCGCTAACGGCAAGTAGTTATCGACAGCCGCACTAGCTGTTGGAATCAAAAACAGCGCCAGGGCGGTTAATAGCAAAAAAGCAAAACTTGTAACTACATTCGTTCTCATTTTTATTTTCTCCTATCTCTCTTGGAAGATTCTCCTATCTCTCTTGGAAGATTATCGATTATTATATTAAGTTGTTTCCCTTGTCACTAGAGGATTCCTGTTTAATTCTTTTTAACAACTTTTAAGTTGTTCCCCCATTAAAAGAAATTTTCCTCAGTTATTTCCTCCTAAAAGTGACCTCGTCTGCTTTTTTCCGAACATATGTTTTATGACAGCTGATGACAAAAAGTGCTTGCTTTTTTGACAGGCTTAGATATACTTGTATTGGAAATAGTTTGATGCTATAGGAATTTTTTTTCAGTGGAAGGTTACAAGTTGACAGTGAGTTTTACAAAAAAGTATTAGACGCTGATTTGCGCAGATTACTATGATTGGATATGATGAAATCATTATAAAAAAATCATCATAAATCATAAAAACCTGTGGTGAGTAAAGCATGCCCTGAGCGACTGCAGGGAGTCGAACGGGCCGAATCCATCAGCGTCCATCGTCTCTTAATTTTAAAATGTAAGGAGTAGAATAAAATGAGCAAAACAAAACGATTGATAAAGGTGATGATGTCCCTTACCCAAAGTCCAGGCATTTCCGCACAGGAAATTGCCCTGCAGTCAGATGTTACGGAAAGAACAGTGTATCGGTACCTGAACGAATTAAAAGAGCTTGGCTATCCACTGTATACAGGAAAAGATCCAGAAACCAAATTGCGGAAATATTCTCTAAAGCCGCTCTCTTTTACTGGCGCAGAGGCCTTAGCCATCGTGGCTAGTTGCCAACCGCTTCTTTCCCAAAAAGGACTTCCTGTTTCTGCTGAGATGGAAACAGCACTTCCTAAAATAACAGGAGCTATCTGTGATATTGAGGAGCAGCGTGAATTTTACACCTTGGAAAAAGGATTTACCTACCTAGGAAAAGAGTTGCGTGATTATACACCTTGGGCAGAGCATCTGAAGCAAATAAGTGCCTGTATCCGTAACAGCAAAACTATAGTCGTTGATTATTACTCCTTTTCCACCGGCAGAGTCAGCGAAAGAGCAATGGACCCCTATCATCTTTACTATGATGAAGGCAATCTCTACTTAGTTGCTTATTGTCATAAACACAAGACTTTGCGTACCTTTAAAATTAATCGTTTCCAAGCTATTAAAAAAATAACTGAAAATTTTAAACGTGACCTTGGCTTTTCTTTAAAAGAATATCTAGGAGGAAGCTGGCGGAATTATCGTGGTCTTGCAGAGATAGAAGTAAAAATATATGTTGATCCGCCATTGACACGTCTTTTCCTAGAAACATCCTACCATGAATCGCAAGAGATAGAGGAACTATCTGCAGGGAAAATTTGCTGTAGCTTCGTAGTTTATGACTCACCTGAGTTTAGAACTTGGCTACTGGGCTGGGGCAGGTATATTGAGGTTATAGAGCCCGAGAAATTGCGAGCAGAGATAAAAGAAGAGCTGCGAGAGAGTTTGAAAAAATATGAGAGAGAAGAAGATGAGGGAGAAGGAGAAGAGAGGGAGAAATATGAGAGAGAAAAAAATGGGGGAAAGGGAGAAGAGAGAGAGGGAGATGAACAAAATGAACGAATTCAGGGAGCTTCTTTTTTTCGATGCTACGGCGCAAGCGGAAAAGATACGTCAGAAAGAAGTTCAGCCGGTAGAGCTGTTGGAGGCAGCGATTGAGTGTATTGAACATTTAAACCCAGCCTTGAATGCTGTGGTTACGCCAATGTATGAACAGGCGCGTGCTGCAATTGCTAGTGGTTCGCCTGCGGGACCATTTACCGGGGTGCCGTTTTTGCTCAAGGACTTATTGGCTTCTTATGCTGGGGTGCGACTGACTTCCGGGTCAAAACTGCTACGCAATTTTGTGCCCGACTATGACAGTGAGCTGGTAGTAAGGTTAAAGAAAGCCGGTCTAGTTATTATTGGCAAGACTAATACACCGGAATTTGGCATTCTGCCGACCACAGAACCAGCTCTTTTTGGCAAAAGCTGTAATCCTTGGAATGTGGAGCGGACTACAGGCGGTTCAAGCGGTGGTTCAGCCGCTGCTGTTGCTGCTGGCATGGTAGCGATGGCACATGCTAATGATGGGGGCGGCTCTATCCGGATTCCCGCCTCATGTTGTGGGCTTTTTGGGCTTAAACCCACTAGGGCACGCAATCCTCTTGGTCCCATTTTTGGTG
>CAZLTH010000127.1:0-3370 GCA_964562355.1 uncultured Syntrophomonadaceae bacterium
CTTGCCTATTATAGCAGCTTAACTTCCTAATTAAGCTACTAAATAGAAACGTAGATACTCATTAGTCGAATTTCGCCCATAACCTTCCGCTATGTTGCTGGGAATTGAAATCGCACACCGTCGCATTTGAGAAGTTAATCCACACACTTCATCTTTATTTTTCTTTGTGCCTGTCTGCATGCGACGCACAGGCAGGCTACTGCCCCTTTGTGCCTTTGTGCCTTTGCCCCTAAACAGTTAAGAACGATTTAAAGAAATCTTAAATACCTCCAAAAATTAGACACCTGAGCAGTTACGAAAAATATTTATTTACGTAATGGATTTCAGCCTCAAGGGTAGTTATATTTCCATTTATCTTCTCGGTCTTTATTCTTTCTAGTATCTCTTTAAAAATCGGTCCCGGTCTGTATCCCAATCTGATTAAATCTTTCCCCGTCAAAGAAGGAGTGATATGGCGTAGTTTATTAGCATACAAATCGTAACGTTCCAAGGCAACTTCACTACCGACTATAGCCAATAGAAAATAACTTGTTTCTAAAGTAATATTATTAAACAGATTATAAATTTCCAGCGAGGAAATTTCTTTTTCTTTTAACCGGACAACCAAGGATTCTGTATTTGATAGAGTAAAAGCGATGCTTTCCCTATCCTGTCGGGAAAGCCGGAAGCGGTGCAGCTGAGAAAATAGGTTAAGTTCCTTTTCCCCATAGATTATAGCACAAATATAAAGAATATGGGGATTAAAGTTAGCCTTAGTATTTTTTTTTACCCAACCAATTATCTTTTCAATTTCGCCTAGCTGTTGTATTTTCCTGCTATCTAAATGCACACCGGGAAATATTTGTGGTCCTGCTCCTAACCAGTAAAGTCGCTCTAGTGCTGGCAATACTTTTTCTTCTTTAAACAAAAGTGTCATCTCTTTGGTAAGCTTGTCCCTAGTGAGCCGGCTCAAAACCTTACTTTTAAGTGCTTTTCCCATAAGGTTAAGAGTCTCCGGCTCGATTACAAGACCCAGCTTGGCTTCAAAGCGTACTGCTCGTATAATTCTGGTCGGGTCATCAATAAAGCTTAATTTATATAAAACCCTAATTAAACCTTCTTTTAAATCTGCCAAACCGTTATAATAATCAAAAAATTCCCCAAAAGAAGCAATATTAATCTGGAAAGCCAGAGTATTAATAGTAAAATCTCTACGAAATAAATCCTTTTTCAAGCCAGCACTTTTCGTCTGCGGCGGTGCTGCTGAAAAAGGATAGAACTCCTGACGGGCTGAAGAAAAATCGAGACAGCACTTGTCAGTGGTTATACGAGCTGTGCCAAATTGCTCATTTTTAACCAGCTTGCCACGGAATAATCTGTTTACTTCCAAAGCATATTTTAAGGCATCTCCTACTACAATTAGATCCAGATCTTTACTTTTCAGACCCAATACAAGGTCTCTTACAAATCCCCCACCCACATAAACAGGCAAGTCAGTTTTATCTGCAACCTGCCCTAGTAAACGCAATAACCCCTGAAAGTATTCAGGCATCTTGAATTTAATAAGGTCGTTCATAGCGGCAGGAGTAGTAGGAAAATCCTTTATCTCAGCACTCAATGGCATAAAAGCTATCTCCTTAATTCATCCAAGCAACTCATTATACCATAATTATACAAAGAAAGCGACATAAATTACATCATTCATCATCGCCGCCAGTTTCTTTGGCGGGGAATCTGTCAGAGTCACGAGTGTGTAAAATACTTGGTCTTAGTCTCTTGACAGGGAAAGGTTTACGTACCAAAATATCTGTCAGGGCAGAAACATTAAGTGGAATTAACGGCCACAAGTAGGGTACTCCAAAAGATTTCGTTCTTAAGAGTAATATAAAGATAGCCAGCAAGCCACCAAAGAAACCCCAAACCCCCAATAAACCTGTAGCCAGTAACAGTAGCAAATGGCTGAAACGATTAGCCAATCCGAATTCCCAACTTGGCGTAGAAAAAACACCTATAGTAACTAAACTGATGTACATCAACACTTCCGGTGTAAATACACCTACCTCAACAGCTATTTGACCAATTAAAAGAGCCCCTATTAGTCCCAGAGCAGTGGCTAGCGACGAGGGAGTATGGATGCTGGCAATACGTATTAAATCTATGCCGAAATTAGCCATAATAAGCTGTATGAATAAAGGAATATTCCCTACTTCTTTTGGTCCGATAAAATCCAAGAAAGGTGGCAACAAATCCTTGTTCATAGAAAGCAAAAGCCAGATAGAAGATAAAATTACTGAAAAAGATATACCTATAAAGCGTACCCAGCGCATATAAATACCGCTAGGCACATTCTGTCTGTATTCTTCCGCATGTTGAACATGATGAAAAAAAGTCACTGGAGCTATCATAGCCGCCGGTGATGTGTCCACAAAAATGACAGCATGCCCTTCCACCAAATGTGCGGCAGCTATGTCTGGACGTTCAGTATATCTCACCTGTGGATAGGGGTTGTAATAACCCTTAGCGATAAACTCTTCTACGGATTTCTCAGCCATAGGAAGAGC
This sequence comes from uncultured Syntrophomonadaceae bacterium, assembly GCA_964562355.1. GTDB lineage: Bacteria > Bacillota > Dethiobacteria > PWVN01 > PWVN01 > CAZLTH01. The sequence goes on from CAZLTH010000127.1 coordinate 2,541, forward strand.
ATCAATTTTTATATCTTTAATTCTTTTACGGATTTCATCTATTATCCCCGGATCTGCTACATCATTAATATATAATAAGGCAATATCTGTCTTGGAACGAGCGCCGACAGTAAGATGTTCTACTCTTAAGCCTGGATCCCGTATACGCCTGCGAACCAGACCTATGTTAAAGATAGAAGTTTCTACAAAACCATCTCTAGAACCACGCGTTATCCTTTCCAACTCCGGCTCTTCCGGCTGGCGCACCGGATATTCCCGTACATCAATAATAATTACTTTGGTTTCTCCGTCTAGGAGCAAAGCCATCGGACCTGCCAGTATATGGTCAATAATCTCGTTTAAATCATCAGCAATATCTACCTCCATATACGGTAAATGTTGCTGGTGGATTTTTTGTAATGGGTGAGGATAAATATCTTCTCTTTTTAGCTTGACAATGTTCTGCATTATAAGAGTAATATTCTCACCGTTAGCAAAAGCATCAATAAAAACCAAGGCAGCTTTTTTGCCGGCGATTTTAAACTCTCGCACGATAACATCAAAACTGATACCCACGCCCAGCTTTTCTTTTATAAAACCCAGATCATCCTTCAGCTTACCGGATAATTTTCTTTCTTCCATGCTACCTGCCTTTCCAAATGACCGTCAACTGACTAACTATACCGGTGTAGGCCATAAACTAACATTTGTGACAAATACATATAAGTTATCAGTTTACAGTTTACAGGGGTTACGAAGGTTACGGGTTCACAGTTCACGGGTGAGCAACGAACCACCTCCGACTTCACCTCGTCCCTCACTTACCCAACCGCCAACCTCCAACTGGCAAC
>CAZLTH010000127.1:3470-5359 GCA_964562355.1 uncultured Syntrophomonadaceae bacterium
AACTGGCAACTGGCAACTGATAAAATGCGGGTTAGTTGCATTTGGCAGCATATATGAAAATATAAGTTAGTTGCCTCCGTGAGTATAAACACCATCATCCCTTGGGGTTAAACAAAACAGCCATAAAAAAAGCAAAAAGAATGGCCGCTGTAATCCCTGTACTGGTTAACTCAAACATACCGGTCAGCACCCCAATGACACCGTGCTGTGAAGCTTCGAACAGTGCACCTTTAACCAAAGAATTACCAAAACTAGATATAGGAACCATGGCGCCAGCGCCAGCAAATTCAATCAAGGGTTCATATAACCCTAAACCTGATAAAATTCCCCCGGTAACCACAAAGCCAGACAGAATATGCGCTGGCGTAAATGAAGTCAGATCAAAAAAGAGTTGACCTATCACACATATAGCACCGCCCACAAGAAATGCCGTCAAATACGTGCCCATTTTGTCTTACCTCCTGTATGGTTCTTACAATTTACTTTCAATTAATACAGCATGTGCTATACCGGGAATGCTCTCCTGTTGCTGGTAGGAAGTCGGGCTATGCAAGGCTCCCGTAGGGACCAAGAGTAATCGCTTGATTTCATGAGAGCGTACTTTTTTTAATAAATGACCGAGAGTCACCAATGATGAACACGCACAACCACTACCTCCGGCATCTACTTTCTGATGTGGATAGTAAATAAGCAAGCCGCAGTCAGTATAGTTGTCACCAAAAGCATAACCTGTTTCCTGCATTAGCTCCAGAAGCATCATTTTGCCTACCTGACCTAAATCTCCCGTCACTATCAGATCATAGTCCGAAGGCTTACGACCTGTCTCCTTAAAATGAGCCTCTATAGTAGATGCTGCCGCTGGCGCCATGGCGCTTCCCAAGTCGTTGGGGTCCTTTAACCCAAAATCTTTTATTATGCCTACTGTCAAGGTCGTAATATAAGGACCGTCTCCCTCTTTTGCCACTACAGCAGCACCTGCTCCTGTTACTGTCCACTGCGCTGTAGCTGCTCGCTGTGCTCCATACTCTGTCGGATAACGGAACTGTCTTTCTGCAGTACAGTTATGACTGGAGGTCCCTATAAGAATATTTTTACCTGAACCTCCCTCTATTATCAAAGAAGCCAGAGAAAGAGACTCGCCCAAAGATGAGCAGGCTCCATATAAGCCCCAAAAAGGCAAAGCCATTTCCCGGGCAGCAAAACCTGATGCTATAATCTGATTCAATAAATCCCCAGCTATCAAAAAATCTATATCCTGCAAAGATAAAGATGCCTTTTTAACAGCCAACTGAAAGGCATCAAGAAGCATTTTAACTTCCGCTTTCTCAAAACTCTTTTCATCTATAGTTAAATCTTCGTAAATCAAGTCGAAATCCCCGGCTAACGGTCCCATTCCTTCCTTTGGTCCTGCTACAGTAGCAGAACTAAGCAAAACCGGCGGTTTTTCCATGATAATTGTCTGTTTGCCTATTTTTTTTGCCATCTTCTATCTCACCTTAAATTATTGTGGAGATGATCCCGATAATGAACGCTGTAACAACACCGAAGACAATAACAGGTCCTGCTAGGTTAAACATCTTGGCACCTACCCCCAGTACAAGACCTTCTTTTTTAAACTCAAGAGCATCAGACGTTACAGCATTGGCAAAGCCTGTAACAGGCACAGCCAACCCGGCTCCGGCAATTCTGCCGATATTATCATAGTAACCTGATGCTGTTAACAATGAAGCCAATAATATTAATGTGACTACAACAGGATCTCCCGCCTTCTCCGGTGGAAAACCAATGCTAATAAAGAAATTCAAGAGCAATTGTCCTAGAACGCTAACAGCACCACCGAAGACAAAGGCATAAAAACAATTTTTCAGCAAGTTGAGTGGCGGTTTTTT
>CAZLTH010000128.1:0-5343 GCA_964562355.1 uncultured Syntrophomonadaceae bacterium
TAATTATCTTATTTGTTTCAGGTTGTATCTCTTGCCCCTCAAATACTGATGATTTAGCATTTCAATCATTTCCAAATATTACAATAGAAAGAGCTATTAACATTGTCCCATTTGAATTTAAAATCGCAACGATACAACCATTTATTGACAGCTCTTACGCTGAAGTAACAATTATAAAAGATGATGCCGGTAAATCTTTTTATGAGCTAGGTATTTCTTTTGTTGATAAAAATAAAAATTTAATTCTTAGCTTTATTGTATCTGAGCATGTTCATCTTTTCAGAGCCAGAGGTAAAAAAGTTTACTTACAAGAGGGAACAAGAGCTTTTTTTAAAGAAGATAAGGATTTTGGCATTCTCAATTTATCTTGGAAAGAAGGTAATTTGAGATACTCGCTAATTTTTTTTAAAAACGATCATATCGAGTTAACATTAAATCAGTTAATTCAAATTGCCAATTCAAGGATTGCAGTAAACGGTCTACCTGTGGAAACTGGTGAGACTTTCAGGAACCGGGGGGAGGTGTTAAGTTTCAAGAATTGACTAATCTAGTTTAAGAAGGGGAAAGGTGCTAGAAAAGAGGAAAGAGTGCCGAGTAGCAGTATGACTTGTAAAAAACAGACCTAGAAAGGGTTGTGAGGATGTAAGGGCATTGTAAACTTAGTATTTTGAGACATTTTACTATATTATATTGCAAATGTCATATGTTGAGACCTGACACCGATTAGCCTGTTGGGCGGGTCCAATGAACAGATGGCGAACTGAGCTTTTACATCGTTTGCCAGATGTTTTCAATGGAAATGGTTTTCCGTCTGCCCGTACTGGCAGTGATTACACCGGGCAGTGGTGGTTCCCAAACGATCTTTCATATTATGCCTTTATTGGTCTTCCCAGCTTGCCAACTGATATGCGTAATCTTTCACAGTGGTCTGTTGATAGAGAATTACGCCGGGGACGTACCATAGCCAGTCGTTTGGGAGGTGTAGCTCTACTTAGACTAAAAGATGCACAAGGGATATTTCGGGAAATTGGCTCTTGGTTTGCTCTGCCAGCAAACAGTACTGTAAATGGTGAGATTGTCTTGCGTGCTGCAGTAAGTGGAGCATACCGTCTCAGAGTTGTCGAAGATAATTTTAGTAGAACTGTTCATGATTCATTTCGCAATCTCAATGCCGGAAATATTATAACAATCCCTATTTCTTTTCCTTATTTGGGAGGGAACAGGTTTTACCATCTTATTGTAGAGCACAGCAATATATTTACTGCTAACGATACTATTTATAGCAGCCCTATTTTTATCCAAGAACAATAGGTGTTGCTTTTGTTGCAGGAGTAACTATTAGAAGGTACAGTATCGAATCACTAAACTTTATTGACTGGATTATAGGGGTATTTTGGAATACCCCTATATTCTACCTTTTTGTAAGGAGGGAACTTGATTTGGGGAAACTATATAAAGCTTCGTTACTGGTATTCTTACGCAGTAAAAATCTGAGCAGGCCTTATTTTGTTCTGTTGGCTCTAACTGCGGTATATTTTGGCTTTTGGTTTAATAAGTATTTACATTTACAGTATAGTGATATATTTGACCTTCTCACAGTGTTGGTGCTCCCCTGCATTTTCTTAATTACTTGTTTCATTTATGTCAGTTACGAGCTTGTAATCAGGATGTATGACAACAACATGGTGGAGTATCTTAAAACATACGAGCAGGGTTTATTGAAGGCTTATGGAGCAATCATATTGAGTTTGTTAACTATCGTTGCCATACCTTCTATTATGTTTTTCGCCTTTTTCATATTCCTATATTATTATATTGATGCTCAATATCTCCCTTTTTTGATTCATCTGATGAGACTGTCTTTGCTGTATTTTGGGTTATCATTCGTAATCGGCATCATGTTAGGAACAGCAATGGCCGCCATACTGAAAACTAAAAGGTTCGCAGTATATAGTCTTACGGTTATTTTTATGTTGTTAAACACCACTTTCACTGAGGTCCCTTTTAGAGTACCGTATTTGGTTTTCGAATCTTACTCGACTGAGAGAGTACTTTACTATGCCAAAGATTTCTTTGCTGTTGTTCCCCATCAGTTAGGGAATAGCTTTGGAATCGATTCGATCTATGGATTTCCGATGGAGCCAATCCGCTGGATTTTGGCAGTGTTTTGGATTTTATTCCCCCTAACACTGATCTTGACTGAATGTTTTAACCGGAAGGCTAAAAAAGCACTGCTAGTCACCAGTTGCCTACTTGTGCTGCTTAGTGTTGGTTTGTTTTCAGCTAGGGGATCAACCTTACTAATGGACATGAGGATTGATTCTTTTGCTATAGCCGATCCCTATCATTACATGTCTATACCGAGAAAAGATTACGATGGCTATGAAGCCGGCTTCCTTATTGTAGAGTATGTAATGGATTTGACGATTAGCAATGAACTGCATGCTGAAGTCACAGTCACCATCGATAATCCTTATTTGGATAGCTACGAATTCACTCTTTATCATGGGTACATACTAAAAAGTGTGCGCACAGAAGATGGGGAAATACCTTTTACCCGCGAGGGTGATTATATTAGCATAGGAAGCCTAAATGGTGTGGACAGGCTTATCTTTAAGTATTATGGTAAATCACCGAAATTCTATGCCAACAGGCAAGCGATAACTTTGCCCGGGTATTTTGCCTATTACCCTATGGCCGGCAGAAAAAACATATGGGATTTGGATCGGTATGGCTATGTCGTTAATATCGCCCCAAATAAAATTAAGTTCACGGTAAATGTCCGGTCAAACTTAAGGGTGTTCAGCAATCTTCCAGGTAATAACAATTCTTTTAACGGCATCGCCAATGCTGTGTCGCTGTTTGCTGGTATGTATGCTGAGATTGCTGAAGGCATATTTGCAGAGCCGATGCGCAGGGACTTGCCAGAAAGAGAATATATTATTGAAGCGGAACAAATATTGCTAGACATTTTCCATCGCTTAGATCGGCCGAAGCCTTTTGGCTTTATCTCAGACAAGAAATTTTTTCAAGTACCTCGAAATTTTGCTCTTAACTCTAATACTGATACTATTGTGGTCATGAGCGACCACATTACATCTGTTTATGCTAACAGTGGGCAACAATTAGCTCGGAGCATCATACGTTCAATCATTAATCGCAAGCAGGCTGACTTGTCTTGTTTTCGGTTTAGGTCGCACTATTTTCGCTATCTTTTTAGCTGGCAAGATGAGACTGATTCGCTATTTAAAAGCGCAGTCGACCTTAATATTCTCTTGGAAGAGATAGATGAATGGCGATTTCTTGCCGAAAAGAGTCGTGATAGGACTCGTAAAAAATATCTGGATATGACTGAGCAGGAAAGAGAAGCATATCATACTGATCAAAGACGAGAGTTTGACTTAAGCGACATTATCAGTGAAAAAGCGGCAAAATATCTATTCTATGAATCACCACATAAAGAAGAAAACCTGCGTATCTTCTTCGATCATTTTACTTCGGAAAGTGAGGAAGAAGACTGGTTAGAATTAGTGGAAAGAATCGTGAAGGAGGAACTGGAACATGATTGAAGTTAAAAATATGAGCAAGAGCTTTAGAAAAAAAGAGGTGCTTCATTCCCTAAATCTGCGCTTAGATACCAAGGTTTACGGGTTATTAGGTGCCAACGGTGCTGGCAAAACCACCCTGATACGCTGTATGGTGGGACTATATGAACCCCAACAGGGTGAGATATTATATAACAATGAACCAATACACAAATCCAAAAGTTTTCACCAAGACCTAGGTTACCTGCCCCAAGCCTTTGGCATGTTCCAGGAGCTCACCCTATATGAAATGATGGACTACATCTGTTCTTTAAAGCGCATCACCAAAAGCAAATGCGCAAGCGAGATAACAAAAGCACTTACGAGTGTTAATCTAGAAAATAAGGTCAAGGACAGGATTAAAACATTATCGGGAGGCATGGTAAGAAGAGCTGGCATTGCCCAAGCTATCTTAGGGGACACAAAGATAATGCTATTAGATGAGCCGACAGCAGGGCTTGATCCCAGCGAGCGAGTTAGATTTAAAAACACTGTGAGTGAGCTTAAGAAAGACAAAATGATACTTATTTCCACACACATTGTGGAGGATGTAGATGCCTGTTGCAGTAGTGTTATCGTTATTGATGAGGGCAATATTTTGTTTAACGGGTCTTGTGAAGAATTAAGAAACATGGCACTAAATAAAGTATATCAAATTAATGCAGCTGATGCGGCTAGTATTGCTGGTGAAAAATTCATACTCAAGGTCAGCGAGATCGAAGGCAAGATTTATCACCGGATACTGGCACAGGAAAACCAAGATTATCAAAGCGAAAAGCCCAGCCTCGAGGATGGCTACATGTGTTTAGTAAAGGGGTTCGCCTGATGCGGAGGCTATATCTTGAACTTAAGAATCAGCGGTTTTACTATTTTGTGCCACCTGTCATTCTTTTTATACTGGTGCCTCTTGCAGTTCTTGCTGTGATAAAAAGTGGAGGCTATTTCGCAGAATGCGCCATGGTATCTCAATTGTTTATCCCCAGTTTTGCCGCTTGGTGGCCGCTATTTATTTTAAAGGAGTACCTTAACTCATCGGGAAAGGAATTGCTTTTTGTATATAAATTTGGCAGAGATAGCCTTTTTTTAAAAATGATTATCTTATGGGGATTCTTTGTCTTGCATGTACTGATGGTGTTTATTTATTTCACTTCTTTATTTGATTTTGTTTGGTTTTTGTTTATGGCGATAATAATCCAAAGTATGTTTATGATTGCTTTAGGATATTTCCTTGCCCTATTATTTCAAAATACCTTTATCCCTCTGATAATAAATTTTGCTTACAGTTCAATTTTTATGTTGGCCTTGTTTGATTCTCCACTACGCATTTTCGAAATGGGTCTCTTCGATAATGCCAGCAGTGTAAGTAAATCTCCAGTTGTAGCCGTAATCGCACTTATTTTTTTCTATGCTGGTTATCAGATTGAAAAACGCTTGTACAAAGATAGTATTTGATGTACCAAGCAAGTTATCTGTTACTCAAATTTAAAAGGAATTAAACGAGTGACTAAATGGTCTTTGCCTTGACGGCATTTCTTGTTCTGCTCAACGTTTTTAGTCACCAAGCTTTCATTTTCAAACCATCTATCTCTTCAAAATGCGTATCTCTAGTAACCAGAACTAATCTATACTGTCTGGCAATAGCAGCAATCCAGACATCGTTCTCAGGAATCGGTCGACCTTTCGCTCGCAACATATCCTTGATAGCACCATATTCCCTCGCTGTATCCATGTCACAGCCGAGAACAGGAGCACTTATTGC
>CAZLTH010000129.1:0-5318 GCA_964562355.1 uncultured Syntrophomonadaceae bacterium
AGTCACTTAGTCACTCACTCCGTCAACTGATAAACCGCAATCGGCTGGCTTTTCCCTTTAACAGAAATCTCTCCGACGGACTCCAGCGGTATACGTCCGGCTACTTCCCGGTAGACCGATTCGCTAACCAGCACCTGTCCTGGTTTTGCGTTGGATTCCAGCCTAGAGGCTAGGTTCACTGCATCACCAATAGCGGTGTAGTCCATACGGTTTTCTGAGCCGATATTTCCAACAACAACTTCTCCTGTATTAATACCGATGCCAAAGGTTAAAGTGGCGCCGGATATTTTTCTCACCCTTTTTTGTAAAGCTGCTCCCTCGGCAGTGATGGCTTGGGCAGCTCTAACAGCCCACAGGGCATGGTCATCAAGTAGCAATGGAGCGTTGAAAAGAGCCATAGCCGCATCTCCCATGAACTTGTCGATAGTGCCTTTGTTTTCAAAAACACAGCGAGTAACTATTTCAAAATACTGGTTAAGGACCCCCACCACTTCTTCGGGAGAGAGTTTTTCTGAGAGAGGTGTAAAGCCCCGGATATCAATAAAAAGAAGAGTTATACGTCGCCTTATGCCGCCTAGTTTCAATTCTCCCTCTCCTGCCTGTAAAATTTCATCTACCACCTGCGGAGCTACATAACGACCAAAAATACTGGTTATTCGCTGTTTTTCTCTTTGCTCCACGGTAAAATTATAGACGAGACTTACTAAGTAACTGCTACCGAGGGCCAATAGTGGATAGACAGTCTCTATGTAAAGAGCATGAGCATCAAATAATTTCCAAGTGCTAAGATAAAAAATAATAACTAGCAGCACCAGAGCGATAAATCCACGGATAGGTTTTAAGACTTGGTAGAGAAGTAGTGGCAACAGGGATAATATAAATACTAATCCTAGGTTTGAGAACAAAGGCAGATTGTTTATAGGTCCTGATTCCAGCAGGGTTTGTATAATATTGGCATGAATCTCCACACCGTACATGGGCGTGTCCTTGGCAAAAGGAGCAAAGAAGTAATCCCCTAGCCCCGGGGCAAAGAAACCTACCAAGACAATAGCATCGTTAAAAGTGGTTGGGGCATATTCTCCTGCCAGCACTAGGTGGTAAGGCAATACCGGAAATGTTCCGGGAGGTCCGCGATAATTAATTAGAGTATTGCCGCCGGGGTCAAGTGGAAATATAAAATCTCCTAGGGGTAAACGAGAAACACCGGGAACGAAAAAGTTTTCCAAGTGTGCCTGCAGCTCAGAGGGTTCAAGACCCTGCGCAAGTGCCCAAGTAAGAAGGGCAAAGGAAGGAATCGGCTCTCCTTCGTGTTCCATCCAGAGAAGTCCACGGCGGATAATGCCGTCTAGGTCTGTGGTTACATTTATAAAGCCGGCAGGGGCTGCTTTTAGCAAAGAAGGCAGCGGCAGAGTAAGGGAATACGGGCTTAAAAATCCAGGCAGTTGACTTTTAACCGGTGGCGCCTTGCTAGGATAGATGACATTACCAGCACGAACAGTAGCTGCAGCTAGGGCTTCATCTGTCCATACTTCTCTAGCCGGTTCGGAGAAGATAATATCCATGCCGATAACAGCAGCATCTCCCTCTGTGAGCACATCCAGCAATTCAGCATGCAGATGGCGCTGCCACGGCCAGCGCCCTAGCTTCTTTAAGCACTCGTCAGTAATTCCTACTATCAAAATATCTGGAGATGGCTCCCTTATACCACGTAAGGAAAAGCGCAGGTCAAAAGCACTTCTTTCTAGGTCAGCCAGCAGGTTGAAATAGGTAAAAAACACGACAACCAGACTGAGACAGCCTCCCATAATCAAAGAAGGAATCAGGGGGAAAGGCTGTTTTTTCTTTGGCAAAGATTCTCAGCTCCTTCCCAAACTCGTTTGGTTATAAAAAGCTCTACTAAGTCCGCATCTAGAACGCCGTCTTTAGCCATAAAAGTCATAACCTGCAGGGCTTTTTCAATGGGCATAGCCTTTTTGTAAGGGCGGTCACTAGCAGTAAGAGCATCAAAGACATCAGCTACAGCCAGAATGCGAGCCTCCAGCGGCAAGTTATCTCCCTTAACCCCTAATGGGTAGCCGTTGCCACCTGGTTGCTCGTGGTGCATACAGGCAAATCGTGGCACCTGAGCTAGGTTTTTAGGGAAAGGAATCTTGGCTAGGATTTCTTGTGTTATCTTTACATGGTCTTGCACTATTTGGCGTTCGTCAGCAGTGAGAGTGCCTTTGGGAATGGTAAGGGAAGTTAGTTCTTCTGAGGTTAATAGGGGGATGTTTTGCTCGTCTGGAGAGATGTACGTTAGCTTAGCTATATCCTCTAGTTGCTGTTTAATCTTCGAATCAATGAAGTAGTCTGCTTTGTTGGCTCTAATAATCAGCTCTTTCGCTTGCTTGAAGGCAGTAATTTTTTCTACTGACGTTAATTGCTGTTTTGTAGCAACCGCCTCTTTTTTGTTATCTCCGCTATTTTTACTGTGTTTAGTCTGTTTAGTTTCACTGCTAATCGGCAGATGGTGCTTGAAAAAGAGGTTAAGTTCTTTCTGTATGGCATATTCTATACGCATTAAAATAGAATCCAAACGGTAGTCAAGGCGAGTAGGTTTATTGATAATAGTTAAAGGGACAGCTACCTTGCCTATGTCATGTAACCAGCTAGCTGTTGACAGTTCTTTTAGCTGGTCTTGGTTAAAGGAGATATCTTTAAAAACCCCTGTCTGGAGGGCGTTGATTTGTGTAGAGAGCAAAGAAACTAGGCGAGTCACATTTTTAGTGTGAGCAGCGTTATATGGGATTCTAGCCTCAATAGCAGTAGCCATTGCTTGTACAAAAGAATCAAAAAGAGTCTCAATCTCCTTGACTAGCTGGGTATTAGTTAAGGAAATGGCGGCTAGAGAAGATAGAGCTTCTATAATTGGTTGATAGGTTAAGCTAAAAGGAATAATTTTTTGTTTAGCGTCATCCATGGCGTTGATAAGTTGTAGCACCCCAATGACCTCTTCTAGGTGGTTTTTTAGAGGAATAACCAGAATAGAGGTGGTGCGGTAGCCTGTCAATTTATCGTATTTATGCGGACCTGAAAAATCAAAGTCTGTGGCGGTATAAACATCAGGAATGTTTACGGATTTGCCGCTAAGAGCAACATAGCCAGAGACGTAATGGCGACTCAAAGGGACTGGTGGTAAATCTATTTTTTCACCTTTTCCGCCTAGAAAAGTTTGCATGGAGTCATTATGGATGATTTTAATTTTCAAAGAATCATCTTCCCTTAGGTAGAGAGTTCCGGCATCAGCAATAGTTATACGACGAGCTTCCCTGATAATCATTTCCATTAATTTAGTCGTATCTTTTTCGGCAGACAAAGCGATAGCGATAGCTAAGAAGTTTTTTAGTTGGTCTGCTGTTTCAGCAGCAGAGACAAGTGTTTTATTTTCTTTGCTGGGTGGCATAGAGGCACACCTCCGTAAAAGCAATCAACTTTTTGGGAAATTTCTTTAGGACTTAAATACTTGGTTCTTTTAAAAAAAGAAAGAATCCTGCTTTTGGGCAGAAAAAATTATCAATAGTTTTTATTTTTTGTTATTCAATGAAGGAAAATTGTTGTAAAAAGGCGAATACGTGTATATGCATAGACGAAATTTGTAACTACTTAACTAAGCTACTGCAGCAATACCACGTTCGCTGGATTTTATAGGTGTATCGGTGCTCAAATCTTTCGGGCAATTTAATAACTCCCTCGCTTCTCTCGGTCAAACATATTAAACTGCTAACCTCAAGATTTTCCGCTCCTTTTGATTAATAAAATCAATGCTCACTCTGGTATATGCTGCAACAGCTTAGGCAACTTTGAGAAAATTTTAAGGATAGAGTAAAGAGGCAGTAGGCTGAGTAGTTGTGAAAATTTTTTAAAAAACAGCTTGAAAAGTGCAACCTTCTTTGGAAAAAATTATTATAAGGAGTAGAAGGGAGCGGTGCGTATGTTTTTACCTGATTTTAAAAAACTCAAATTTCTTGGTCTTGTCGCTTTTCTTGTGGTGTTCCTTGGCGGCAGTTTCATAAGTGGCTGCGGGTTCTCTAGAGAGGCTGCTTTAGAGGTGGAGACAGTTCCCCTTCATGCTGTTATTACAGAGCTAAGTGGTTCTGTAATGGTACAGGCTGCCGGCGAGAGCTTTACTGTTCCGGCTCGTAAGAACAGCGAGCTGAACGCAGGCGATCGGATTACTACCGGGAGTGATGGTACAGTAGAAATTCGTTTTGATGACGGCAGTATTTCCCGGCTAGCGCCAGATACACACATAAAGTTGCAACTGCTATTCCGGGAGGGAACGGAAGATAATGAAACAACGGTTATTACTACTTTCCGGGGACGTATCTGGAACAGTGTTCTGGATGTTGTTGGTCGAAATTCACGTTTTGAGGTGAATACCCCGAATTCTGTGGCCGGGGTTCGCGGCACGGAGTTTTTGGTTGCTGTACATAGTCCTTTGAATACAGTGGTCAGGACATACGACGGTTTGGTAGGGGTGACCGGCAGATCTGCTTTGGAAGCTGGGGAGGAAAATGATGCTTTAGAGATTTTGGAAGATCAAATTGTGCTGGCTCCTTTTGAGCAGGCGGTCTTACTGGGGGATGATCCCCTGCCTTCACAGTATTTAGTTGATGTTATGGCTGTTGATTTCTGGGAAAAAGGCAACTTAGTGAAAGACCTACCGGTTGCTTTTGTTCAGTTAGAGAGCAAGGTCAATGAAATAGAGATGGAAAAGATTGTCCAGATTGTGCAGGAAAATCGTGCGGAGTTGGTTCAAAAAGTACAGAAACTACAAGTAGTACAAAAACTTATAGAGGAAGAAATAGCAGAAGATAAGTTAGTCGAGTTGAGAGAAATAGAAGAAGAATTGCTTAATGAAATACAGCTTATACAGGAAGTGTTGGGCGAAGCTGAAGCGGAAAAACAGGAATTGGTAGGGGCAAAAAGGAATTTAGAGCAACTTGCAGAAGTTATAGCAGCAGCACCGCTTGATCTTTTAGAAGAAGAGTTGGAAGAGCAAATCAGGGAAGATGCACAGGATATTCTTGATGAGGCAATAGAAAGAGAAGAAGAACGACTGGAAAGGTTGGAAGAGATCAGGGAGGACGAAGAAGCTATTTCTCAGTTGAGAGAACTAATTGAAACATTAGCAGTAGTAGCAGGGATTCAGGAGTTTCTGCTAGAAACAAGGGAAGAGATTGATGAGGAGTTGCTGGAAAGTTTACTTGAAGCTGAGACCAAGGAAGAATTTGCGGAGAAATTTAGAGAGATTTTTGGTGAAGAAGTTCTTGCCGAAG
>CAZLTH010000130.1:0-5311 GCA_964562355.1 uncultured Syntrophomonadaceae bacterium
GATTCAGCTCTAACCTTTCTCCCGTTACCATGAAAATAATCCATTCTCCTAGGTTAGTAGCATGATCCCCGACACGTTCCAGATAAGAAGCTACAAATAAGAGATAGGTGCCTTGAGTAATATTGAGAGGGTTTTCCATCATTAGAATTAGTAACTCTCGAAAAATCTGTTTGTAGAGCGCATCTACTTGGTGATCACGTTCTATCATCCGGAAGGCCAATTCTTTATCATGACGCACGTAAGCATCCAAACCATCTGTCACCATTTTTTGAGCTAATTCTGCCATGCGTGGTATATCAATCAAAGGCTTGATATATTCCTGCCCTTTCAGTTTTCTGGTTACCTTGGCGATATCAGAAGCATGGTCAGCTATTCTTTCTAAGTCTGTAATTATTTTCAAGGCAGTGCTAATAATTCTGAGATCCCGTGCCATCGGCTGCTGAAGAGCTAACAAGCGGAAACAATAATTTTCTATCTCTAGTTCCATATCGTCTATGATATCATCTCTTTCAATAACACCCAGTGCTTTTTCTACATCTTGCTCCAGTAGGGACTCTACGGCAAGAGAAATAGCTTCCTCTACCATTCCGCCCATTTTTAAGATTTTTTCTTGTAAATTCTCCAATTCATTATGAAAAGATTTACGAATCACTACCATCTCTCCTCTCTAAGGGCTTGTTCCTAAATAACCTGTACAATCTTACTTGTCTTTTCGTCCATACCCTGCGTTGTGGAAACAGTTACATAACGCTGCTATGCGCCTATTTCCACGCCTTGGTTATGAACGAAAATCCTTCGCAATATTGCACAGTTTATTTCATCACAGGCCCTAACCAAATCTACCAGTAATATAATCTTCTGTTTTTTTGTTCTGTGGGTTAGTAAAAATTAAGCCTGTCTTCCCGCTCTCTATGACCTCACCATTTAAAAAGAAAGCAGTTCTGCCCGATATTCTAGCCGCCTGCTGCATATTATGAGTAACAATCACTATAGTATAGTCTTTTTTCAGGGACTGCACTAGGTCTTCTATCCTCAAAGTAGCTACCGGATCTAAAGCAGAAGTAGGTTCATCCATGAGAAGCACTTCCGGCTCCATAGAAAGAGCGCGGGCTATACACATCCGCTGCTGCTGACCTCCTGAAAGACCTAACGCACTCTTAGATAGACGATCTTTTACTTCCTCCCATAAGGCGGCACGCCTCAAACTTTTTTCTACAATTAGGTCAAGCTTTTTTTTACCCTTGATACCGTGTATTCTAGGACCATAAGCCACATTTTCGTAAATAGTTTTAGGGAAAGGATTTGGAGCCTGGAAAACCATACCTACTCTTTTTCGCAACTCAACTACATCTAAATTAGATGCATAGAGATTTATGCCGTCTAAAAACACCTCCCCCTCTACCCGGGCAATAGGAATTAAGTCGTTCATCCTGTTCAGCACTCGCAAAAAACTGGACTTACCACAGCCAGAAGGACCTATTAAAGCCGTAACCTCATTCTCTTTTATATCCAGATCAATATCTTTTAAAGCTTGAAATTCTTTATAGTATAGGTTAAGCGACCTGATCTTTAATTTTATTTTCCCTTTTTTCACTGCCTGCAAAGCTCCTTTCAAAGATGCAGTCTGCGGACTGCAGTTTACAGTTTACAGTTTACAGTTACCAGTTTACAGGGGTCACGAAGGTTACGGGGTTATGGGGTTTTTCCCTCTTTTAACCTTTTTACCTTTTAACCTCTTTACCTCGTCCTCTTTTAACCTCGTTCTCTCTTAACCTTCCTATTATACAATTATACTTTGAAGATAGTTTTAAATTAATGTAAAGTTTTTGTTAAGAGAAAGAATTGCTTACATCTTCGCCAAGAGCAAGGTAAAGAAAAACTTGGCTCCACCGTCAGGGTTGTTTTCAGCCCAAACCCGACCTCCATGGCTTTCAACAATATGTTTAACGATAGCTAGTCCTAACCCGGTGCCACCTTGCTTACGACTACGTCCCTTCTCCAAACGGTAAAAGCGCTCAAATACTCGTGAAAGCTCTGCCGGAGGAAGACCTGGTCCCTTATCTTCTATCCAGATTACCACCTCATTTTCTTCATCGGAAACCTTGGCAAAGGAAAAAATAATCTCTTCGCCATAAAAACTATATTTAATAGCATTCTCCAAAAGGTTATTTAAAACCTGTTGCAATTTATCAGTATCAGCCTGAACAAAGAGCGTGGTCTCAGGGGAGACAATATTTATAGAAATCTTTTTCTCTTCGGCTTTTTTATGCAAGTTCTGCACAGTTTTTTTGATTGTTTCTACAAGCTCTACTGATTTTAACTCCAGATTCACCTGCTGACTTTCCAAGCGAGAAAGCTCAAAAAACTCTGTTATAAGGCGACTTAGCCTACCGGCTTCACGATCGATTATCTCTGTGAATTCTCGTGCCGTAGTTTTATCCTCCAGTGCCCCATCCAGAAGGGTCTCCGCATACCCTTTAACAGATGTCACCGGGGTGCGCAATTCATGTGACACATTAGCAATAAAATCCTTTCTTACTTTTTCCAGATAGCGAATTTCTGTAATGTCATGAAAAAAGATAGTCAGACCTTCTATCTCCCCCTCCCTGCTATAAACAGGCGACCCTGCCATTTTCATTACTCTTTTTAGTGGGTAAGGGAAAACAATCTCCCCTTGCAGTTGGCTGGTTTTTCTTTGCATAACTTGATCTACCTGTTCTGTCACCAATGGATTGCGAATAACCTTTTCTATTCTTTGCTCCAGAAGAAAAGGACGTTTGAGATTCAGAAGATTTTCTGCTGCATAATTTACCAGCAATATTTTTCTATGTCTATCCAAATAGAAAACAGCCCCAGGTATATTTTCTATTACTGCCTCTAAGCGGTTTTTGTCTTTTTTAACAATCCTATTTCTTCCTTCCAGAGTGTCCAGCATCCCATCTAAGTCCTGCCCTAGCATTCCTATTTCATCGTCAGACAGGTTCACTGCCCGTTTCATAATCTGACCTTCCTTGACTTGACGCATTATGTCTTTAATTTGTAACAATGGTCTGAGCAAAATACCGACGAACCAAAAAATAATAGCAACAGAAATAAACAGGAGCAGTGTGAGAACGATTAAAAGACCGACCAGTTTATCTTCCAAAGCTCGTACAGCTGTTTCTTCCAGAACATATAACAAATATCCTCCTGCACTAAAAACAAAAAATATGATAAGAAACAGGTAAAGGGCTATGAGTTTGCTTTTTATGGAAGTGAACAAGGCCTCCATCCCTTCCTATTTAACAGCGTCTTTTTTTTCTTCAAACCTATACCCAATTCCGTATACTGTTTTAATCAAGTTTTTTCCTCCTGCTAGGGAAAGTTTCTCGCGTAGATGGCTGATATGAACATCAACTACTCGCGTATCTCCACAAAAATCATAGTCCCAAAGATGTTCCAGAAGATAATCTCTCCCAAAAACTCTCCCCGGATGGCGAATCAAAACGTCTAAAAGTTTGAATTCTTTTGTCGTTAAATCCAGTTTAGTGCCATCATAAAAAGCTTGGTAACGCTCATAATCAATAGTTACACCAGCCATTGTATAAAGGGTATTTATTGGGCTTTCCCCTTCTCTGCGCACACGCCGCAAAACAGCCTTGACTCTAGCTGTCAATTCCCGGGGGCTAAACGGCTTAGTTAAATAGTCATCAGCACCTATCTCCAGACCCAGAACTCGGTCAATTTCTTCTCCACGAGCTGTCAGCATAATAACTGGTATTGTTTCTTTTTGCTCTCGCAAGCGTCGGCAAAACTCCAGTCCATCCATCCCCGGGAGCATAATATCTAACACTATAAGCTGGCATCTTTCTTTCTGCAATAGTTTCAGAGCATCCTCCGCTCTTTCCACAGATAAACAGGAGAAACCGGCTTTTTCCAGATTAAAAACTATTAATTTTCGAATGGCCTCCTCGTCTTCTATCACCATGATTTTTTCTTCTGATGACAATGGTTTTTTCTCCCTTACTTCGAGTTGTTTTTAATGATTTCTTCCTTGGCCAGCTGGTCACAACGATTATTGAGTTTGTTATCAGCATGTCCTTTCACTTTTATCCATTGTAGCGTATGATTTTTGGTCAAGGCAAGTATTTCTCGCCATAAGTCTTGGTTGGCAACTGGCTTTTTCCCTGCTGTAACCCAGCCTTTTCTCTCCCATCCTCCCAGCCAATTCTTTTGAAAAGCATTAATCAGATAAGCACTGTCACTGTAAAGGGAAACTGCACAGGGTTGCTTTAAAACCTTTAAAGCTTCCAAAGCAGCCTTAAGCTCCATACGCTGATTGGTAGTATGGGTTTCAAAACCGGAAATTTCCTTATAGTGCTCATTATAAAGTAACACAGCAGCCCAGCCACCCGGACCAGGATTACCAGAGCAGGCACCGTCAGTATATATTTCTATTTTCTTCATAATCTTATTATATTTCTTTTTAGGAAAGTTACAACCCTTTATTTCTCCGAATACTTTTAAAATCCGTATAGCTGATATCATTTTTGGAAATACCAAGGGGAGGAGAAATATTTCTGTAACTACTTAGCTAAGCTGCTGCAGCAATACCACGCTCGCTGGATTTTATATGTGTATCGTAGTTTTTTTCGTTATCTGTCAAAAAGAATCTTTCCCCAACAAAAAAACAAACAAGAAACACCTTATCATGTTGATCCTGTTATCTTAAAATCAGAAAAAAGCCTAGCTCAACGCTTGACGAAAATTAAAGAAGTTCTGGGAGACAGTAACGATGTTATTATCAGGGAAGTCCGTATCGGAACCAAGAAAAATATTCTGGCAAGCCTTGTATTTATTGACGGCATGGTCGCCAATGAAATTATCAACGCCCATATATTGAAACCCCTTATGCTGTTTGAAGAACTCACTGCCAAAGATTTAAAACCCGGTAATGCCTTGAAAGTAATCCAAGAAACTCTTCTGACCGCAGGGAGAGTAGAGATAGAGGACGACCTGAACAAAGCTCTTATCAATGTCCTCTCTGGAGGAACAGCACTACTGATAGACGGATTTACAGAAACACTGCTGGTAGGCACCTCCGGATTTAAATTTCGTAATGTTGAAGAACCAGTGAATGAACCCATTATCCGTGGTCCCAGTGAAGGGTTCAATGAAAATCTTCGGGTTAATACTTCTTTGTTACGCCGGCGTTTACGTACGCCTCACCTGCGCTTTGAGTCCTATATCTTGGGGAGGGAAACAAACACCGAAGTTGTTATTTGCTATCTGCGAGGAATAGCCAAAGAAAATATCATAGATGAAGTAAGAG
>CAZLTH010000131.1:0-5290 GCA_964562355.1 uncultured Syntrophomonadaceae bacterium
CCTCGTTCCCCTCGTTCCCCTTTTAACCTTCGTCATCGTATAATATGTACAATGTCACCAAAGAGACCAGCAGTAAACTCTATCATAAGATTTAGCATCCAAGAACCGAAAATAAGCATGCTAACAAACACTGCTATGATTTTCGGCACAAAAGTAAGCGTAGGTTCCTGAATTTGTGTCGTAGCCTGAAAAATACTTATCATCAAACCTACCAGAAGACTTGTTGCCAAAATAGGAGCAGCAACCAAAATTGTTATCATAATAGCCTCTCTAGCTAACCCCATAAGAAATTCTTGTGGCAACTAACTCCCCTCCTCCTCCTGTAAAGTGAAAGGTGAAAAGTGAAAAGTGAAAAATTGGGGTTCATCGTTTTGATGTTTTAACAGTTGCTACAAGCATTGCAATCAGTTCCTTGCAATCTGACTGTAAGCTTTGAAAAGATTTTTCATTGATGAAGTTTGTATCTTTCAAAACAGCCAACCAATACCCGGTTTCATTTGCTTCTTTTAGTGCAATTCTCATTTTGCTTGTAAAATCAGCTTTACTTTGTCCAAACTCAGCTTCACGGATTAAAGCACCAATTGCTGTTCCGCTCCGCAAAATTTGTTTACTCAACACAAATTCCTTTTTCTCCTTTTGTAAATACTTCGACAGTTTTACAATCCTAACAGCAAACGCATAACTTTTGTTTTTTAGTGGATTTTTTCCATACTTTTCATTTTTCATCTTTCGCTTTTCACTCTAACCTCCTTGTTCCCATCACTAACTTATTCAGTCACTGAGTCACTCATCCAAAACTTTCTACCAAGGACTTTACTACCAAGTGCCAGCCATCTACCATTATAAATAAAAGCAACTTGAAAGGCAGTGAAATTAAAACTGGCGGCAACATAAACATACCCATGGACATAAGGGTTGAAGCTACTACCATATCAATAACCAAAAAAGGAACAAAGAGCAGAAAACCTATCTGGAAAGCTGTTTTTAGTTCGCTAATCACAAAAGCAGGAATAAGAACTGTAATTGGAATATCCTCTCGACCAGCAGGCTGATCCATAGCCGCAATATTGACAAAAAGAGCCAAGTCTTTCTCCCTTGTCTGATCAAACATAAAAGATCGGATGGGAGCAGCCGCTTCTACCCAAGCTTCTTCCTGGGTTATCTCGCCTTCTAGATAAGGCTGTATCGCTTCTTCATTAATCTGTATAAAAACAGGTCGCATAATAAATATGGTTAGAAAAAGAGCCAAGCCGATAATTATCTGATTGGGGGGTGTGTTTTGCGTGGCCAAAGCGTTACGTACAAACCCTAGCACAATAACTACACGAGTAAAAGAAGTCATCAACACCAGAAAAGCGGGCACCAGAGAAAGGACAGTAAGCAAAACTAAAAGCTGCAGTGACATAACCAGCTCTTCAGCCTCTCCTGCTTGGCCAATCTCTAAATTGATATCCGGAATAGGCAAAAAAGGCTGCGCCTCACAAACGCTAGAAGACAGAAAAATAACTGCTATTAAGACCAAAAAAGCAACTACTATGACCTTAGGAGTTTTTTTGTTTTGCATTCTTGTTGCCTTTCTGCATTGGATACTGATATCAGTTTACAGTTTACAGGGGTTACGAAGGTTCAGGGTTCACATTATCTCATCTACCCCCAGCCCCCGTTAACTGCCAACTGATAACCGATATGCGTTCATTGATAAGTAATGACTAAAAAACAACTTGTATAAAAACACATGGTAGTATAATTTGAAACAAGAGACCCATTCGACTCGCAAGCTCGCTCAGGGTGACAGGCACGGCTAAAATATGGAGATTATTTTTTAGTCATTCCTAAATACTAGTTTTGACCTACATCAGTAGAAATAACTTAGAGATAATCATTGTCATCTTCCCCAGCCGAGTTCCCTGCCAATGAATCAGCTGTTTTCCTTAAAAAGTCAGCCGCTTTGTTTCTGGCAGAGAAGACCGCACCCTTACCTTCTATTTTCTGCAGATAGCTCTTAAAATCCTTTTTTTCAGCCTTAAATAAAGAAGAAATCTCCTCAGCAGAAACTTCTGTCAGACATTCAATGCTATTTGTGCTAACTCCCAAGAGGAGATACTTACCTCCCACCTGAACTAAAAAAAGCCAGCTTTTCTGATTAAGAGCTAATCTCTCTAAAACTTGGAGACACCCTCTTTGCTGGTAGTAAGCAGGCTGCAATCTTGTCAGTCCAAATTTTATCACATAAACGGCTACTACCAAAACCAGCAGTAAAACAATTAGAAGTCTGAGCACTTCCCAAACAGAAACATTCACTGATTTTTTATCTCCTTTTTTTCAACTTATCCTTTCGCATTTCTCTCTCCAACACTAGCATCAGTAGCACTTATACGCAAAGCGAAACAATCATTTAAAACCACTATTTCTCCTTTGGCCAAAAGTTTATCATTAATCAAAAGAGAAGCATCCTCTCCCGTCAGAGTGTTCAAGGTTATAACAGAGTCTTTTTCCAAATCAAGAAGTTCTCTTATCGTCATTTTTATTTCGCCAAGAACTATTTTAAGAGGGAAATGCATGTGATCAAATTTTTCTATATTGCCTCTGGAACGAACCCCACCAATAACTTCTTTATCATCGAACGGACTAAAAATCACTTTTCTTGTTTCGGTTTTCGGCAGTTGTCCGTTGGTCATTGGTCGGTCGTCAGCGATAACATTCTTTCCTTGCTCCGACTCATTATATCCTTCCGAAAAATATCCTTTCACTGCTATGTCTTCTTTTCCCCCAGACAAATCCCCTGGAGAATCTATACTTTCGTCAGTTTCTTGGTTCATCTTAGATACTAACGCAGCTATTTCTTCAGGGGAAAGAAGAGATTCTCCCATTCTTTCCACTCCTAACTTTACGTAGTGACTAAGTGACTAAGTCAGCCTACGGCTGTAAGTAAATAAGTAGGAACGAGGTTCGAAGTTCGAGAAAGTTCCAGTCCCCGTCCCTCACTTTTCACTTTTCACTTTTCACTTCTCCGTCCCTCGTTCCTCTCTTAACCTTTTCATCTCTTCCTCTCTTAACCTTTCAAACTTTCAAACTTTTCCTCTCTTCATCTCTTCATCTCTTCTCCTCTTAACCTTTTAATCTCTTTCCTCATTGAATAACAAACTCTGTGAAAAAAACTTCGAGTATTGGAGACCCCTCCAAAAATTCATTCAAGACCTCTTTTATTTCCACGCTAAGCTGCTGCTCTCCTTCGCCAGTAGAAACATCTTCCAGACTTTTCGCTCGCATAATAGTGATTATCCGATCACGAACTTTAGGCTCCTTTAAGGCAAGTTCCTCCGTCAGGCCAGGTTCTTGGTAACCAAAAACCAAAGTCGACCTCAAAAAACGCCTCTGTCCTGCCCCAGCTAAGTTAACGGTAAAACTCAAAGAGGGGGAATAAATTTCTACCTGCGGCTCCGGCGGAGCTTCTGGCAGGACCTCTCCCCTGTCAGCAAGGAAAAAATACCAGCCCGCTCCTCCTGCCCCAGCCAAAACTAAAACTACCAGCAAAATAAAGATAATCTTTTTCCCTTTGCCACTTTTTTTCTGTACTTTTTCGCCAGCTTCCTGCCCTGTATCCTCTTTACTAGCTGCTGGGCTCATCTCTCTCCTCACCTCCTAAAAAAATATCGTTTTCCAGTGTAGAAATGACAATATTTACCCGTCTGTTTTTCCCCCGCCCCTCCACGGTTAAGTTGCTAGCCACAGGATGAAATTCGCCAAATCCTACCGCCATAAAACGTGTCGGTTCAAGACCCTTGGCTTCTATCAGGTATCTCGCCACAGCTACCGCTCTGCCTACCGACAACTCCCAATTGGAAGGGAAAAGAAAAGTATTAATAGGCAAGTTATCAGTATGTCCTTCTATAATAATCTGGTTATTTATGCGCCCTAAGGCATCAGCTACGTAGCTCAAAGCCTCTAGAGATTCCGGACGCAGATCAGCTTTTTTGGAATCGAAAAGAAGTGCATCCGCAATCTCTAAAACCACCCCTCTCTCCTCCAACCGTACAGTCATAACTTCTTCAAGCTCTTCCTCCTGGATGTAATCACGAATAGCCTCATAGGTAATAGCCATCTCGCTAATAGTTTCTCGCTCTATATCATCCAACTCCGTTTCAGCTGGCTCAATAGCACCTTCTAGCACTCCCTCCGCACCCAAAAAAGTGACTCTCATAGAGGCCATAACTTCCTCAAATCTATGCTGATCAATTACAGAAAAGGAAAAGAGAAGGATAAAAAAAGCCAACAGCAAAGTCATCATATCAGAAAAAGTGACCATCCATAAGGGAGCACCCTCTTCTCCTGCAGGAGCCTTAGCCCTAGGTCTAGACATTATCTGTCACCACTTCTTCTCCCCTAGAACGTGACTGCGTTTCTTCTTTACCCTCCAGAGCCGCCTTTTCTTTAGGCGATAGGAAAGCTTTCAGTTTTTCCTGTAAGATACGTGGATTTGTTCCAGCCTGAATAGAGAGAACTCCTTCAACAATAGCCTGTTTCACAACAACCTCCACTTCACTACGAGTAGCTAATTTGCCAGCCATAGGAATAAAAACCAAGTTAGCAAGCAGCGCTCCATACAAGGTTGTTAATAGAGCAACCGCCATACCGGGACCAATAGCCGCCACATCATCCAAATGAGCCAGCATCTGAATCAAACCGATCAATGTACCAATCATACCAAAAGCAGGGGCATAGGCTCCCCAGGATTTATAAACTTCCTGACCTAATCTATGACGACTTTCCAAAGCAAATATCTCTGTCTCCATGATATCCCTGATCAACTCAGGCTCCAGACCATCTACCACCATTTGCAGAGCAGTTTTCCGGAAAGGGTCCGTCATTTCTTCAATGTCATCCTCCAGAGAAAGCAAACCTTCCCGGCGAGCCTTCTGACTCAAATCAGCAAAGCTGCGAATAATCTCTCCCATATCATCCGCACCGGGAGTAAAAACATTCTTGGTGATATTAACAACCATCTTCATCTGATCAGTCTTAAACCTAATCAGAAGAGCACTAAAGGAACCTCCTATGGTTATTAGAATACCGGGTATGTTGATAAACATACCAATCGTGCCGCCTATCATGATAGCCCACACAAGCAAACCAAAGCCTAACACGATACCGCCTATTGTTAAAACATCCAGCTTCATAGAGAACAACTCCTTGCGAGTGACTAAGTGACTAAGTGACTAAGTGACTAAGTGACTAAGTTTTTTGGATTTTTTATTGAGTTATAAAAGGCACTCAGCATTTTATTGACTTC
>CAZLTH010000132.1:0-5271 GCA_964562355.1 uncultured Syntrophomonadaceae bacterium
ACTTGGTAACTTAGTAATGACTGAAAAACAACTTGTACAAAAACACATAGTGGTATAACTTGAGACAAGAGACCCATTCGACTCGCAAGCTCACTCAGGGTGACAGGCACGGCTAAAATATGGAGATTATTTTTTAGTCATTCCTCAGTCACTTAGTCACTTAGTCACTTAGTCACTTTTTAAGAATTGAGGGGTGTAAATGGAAAAAACCTATAATCCAGCAATTGTAGAAGATAAATGGTATCGTTTTTGGGAAGAGGGTGGGTACTTTCGTCCTCTTTCTGACAAAGATCCTGCTGCCAAGGAAAAAG
This sequence comes from uncultured Syntrophomonadaceae bacterium, assembly GCA_964562355.1. GTDB lineage: Bacteria > Bacillota > Dethiobacteria > PWVN01 > PWVN01 > CAZLTH01. The sequence goes on from CAZLTH010000132.1 coordinate 312, forward strand.
AGACTTTTACGATAGTTATTCCTCCTCCCAATGTTACTGGTTCTTTGCATATGGGACATGCTCTGGATAATACTATCCAGGATATTTTGATTCGTTGGAAGAGGATGCAGGGGTTTGATACTTTGTGGATGCCTGGGACAGACCATGCTGGGATTGCCACCCAAATAAAGGTGGAGAAGCATCTGGAGGAGGAGGGTCTAACTAGGCAGCAATTGGGCAGAGAAAAATTCTTGGAACAGGTTTGGCTCTGGAAAGAAAAGTATCACCAGCAAATAACCAACCAGTTAAAAAAGCTGGGAGTTTCCTGTGATTGGTCGAGAGAGCGCTTTACCATGGATGAAGGATGTTCGCAGGCCGTGCGAGAAGTTTTTGTGAGCCTATATGAAAAAGGATTTATTTATCGTGGGAATTATATCATCAACTGGTGCCCTCGCTGCCGCACAGCTTTGTCTGATATAGAGGTAGAGCATAGCCAGCAAGAAAGCACCCTGACTCATCTTAAATATTCTTTGAAAGAGAGTGCCGGGCACATTGTTGTAGCTACCACTCGTGTAGAAACGATGCTGGGGGATACTGCTGTAGCCGTCAATCCCGGCGATGAAAGATATAAGGATTTGGTAGGGAAAACCGTTATCCTGTCTATTGTCAACAGGGAAATTCCGATAATTGCTGATGAGCATGTAGACCCTGATTTTGGGAGTGGTGCTGTTAAAGTAACACCTGCCCACGATCCTAATGATTTTGCTATTGCAGAGCGGCATAATTTGCCACGAGTGGTTGTGATTTCACCGGATGGCTCCATGACAGAGGAAGCCGGAGTCTATGCCGGCATGGATCGCTACGAAGCCAGAGAGTCTTTGACGGCAGATCTTAAAAAGATAGGTGCAGTTTTGAAGGTAGAACCCTATGAACATGCTGTAGGGCATTGCCAACGCTGTAGTACTGTCATTGAACCTCTTGTTTCCAGACAGTGGTTTGTTAAAATGAAACCCTTGGCTGAATCTGCTGTGCAAGCGCTTCAGTCAGGAGAAAACCGCTTTATACCGGAGCGTTTTACCAAAATATATTTAAACTGGCTGGAAAACATACGTGATTGGTGTATTTCACGTCAAATCTGGTGGGGGCATCGTATTCCGGCTTGGTATTGTACCTGTGGTGAAACTATTGTTTCCCGGGAAAATCCGCTTGTCTGCTCACAGTGCGGCAGTCATAACCTTGAACAGGATGCGGATGTTTTAGATACTTGGTTTAGCTCTGCCCTGTGGCCTTTTTCTACTTTGGGGTGGCCAGCAGAAACACCGGATTTGAAGCATTTTTTTCCTACACAGGTACTTGTTACTGGCTACGATATAATTTATTTCTGGGTAGCACGTATGATTTTTATGTCCCTAGAGTTCAAGGAAGAAGTACCTTTTAAAGACGTCTATATACATGGGCTGATACGAGATGCACAAGGCAGAAAGATGAGTAAGTCTTTGGGCAACGGCATTGATCCATTAGAGATTATCGCTGAATATGGTGCAGATACGTTAAGGTTTACCTTAATAACAGGCCAAGCGCCCGGAAACGATATGCGCTTTCGACAGGAAAGCGTGGAAGCTAGTCGTAATTTTGCCAACAAGATATGGAATGCTTCTCGTTTCGTGTTAATGAATTTAGGGGATTTTCAAGGAGAAAAACCGTCCTTGGAGAACCTTTCTTTGCCTGATGCTTGGATATTGCACAGGTACAATGAAACGGTAAAAGCAGTAACCGGGCAGATGAATAAGTATGAATTGGGAGAAGCAGCTCGTTTGATTTATGATTTTCTCTGGCATGATTTTTGTGATTGGTATATTGAGCTCTCGAAAAATTCTCTCTATGGTTCTGACAAAGAGGAACAGACGAGAGTTCGCTCTGTACTTGTATTTGTGCTGGAAAACACCTTGCGGTTGTTGCATCCTTTCATGCCTTTCCTGACGGAAGAAATATGGCAACAAATACCGCCGGGCGGCGATTCCCTCATCCAGGCTACTTGGCCTTTAGAAGAAGAAGTTTTTAACTCCATTTCTCCAGATGGTGAAATGGAGTTGATTATGGATGTAATCAGGCACATAAGAAACCTACGCAGCGAGATGCAGATTTCTCCCCGCACAAAGATTACAGCGGTTTTCAGGGCGACGCATGCAGACAGTCTGGCAATTTTACGCCGGGGAGAAAACTATATTAGAACTCTGGCTGGAGTGGAGAATCTTATTACAGGAGACAAAGATATCCCCAAACCTGACCCTGCCTTGACGGCAGTTATGCATGCTGGGGAAGTGCATTTGCCTCTGATAGGAGTAGTGGATTTAGAACAAGAGATACGACGACTCCAAAAAGAACTCGCCACTACAGAAGCAGAAGTTTTCCGTTGCCAAAAAAAATTGGCAAATGGAAACTTTATTGCTAAAGCTCCTGCTCATATTGTAGAGGAAGAAAAAGAGAAACTCAAAGGCTATCTTACTAAGCGAGAGAGATTAGCTTTTCATCTTTTAGAGGTTCAAGGTTAGAGGAACGAGGTTCACAGTTCACGGTTGGATGACGAGGGGATGGGGAAGGACGAGGTGACGAGGCAACCAGCTCGTTAACCCTGACCTCGGAACCGTGAACCGCTGAACCGTGAACCTGACAACTCGTGGAAGGGATGTGGTGCGGTTGAATTATCAGGAGGCTCTGTCATGGATTCATAGCCGGGAACGTTTCGGTATTAATCCGGGATTGAGCAGAATAGAATATATGCTCGCATGTTTAGGGAACCCTCATTTGGATTTAAAAGTCATTCATATAGCTGGTACCAACGGTAAAGGTTCTACAGCAGCTTTTACTGCTGCTGTTTTACAGGAAGCAGGGTACAGGACAGGTCTGTATACCTCGCCCTATCTGGAGTCTTTCACTAATCGTATGGCTGTGGACGGAACAGATGTGGCGGAGGAGGCATTGGTATTATTAGTAAATAAAATAAAACCAGTGGTGGAAGAAACTTCAAATATATTAGAACTGGGACCACCTACTGAATTTGAAGTAGTGACAGCCTTGGCTTTTGCTTATTTTGCGGAAATAGGAGTAGATTATCTGGTTTTGGAGGTAGGATTGGGGGGACGGCTTGATGCTACCAATGTTATTCCACAGCCACTGGTTTCTACCATCACCAATATTTCACTGGAACATGTTGAAATTTTGGGAGACACGGTGACTAAAATTGCTCGGGAAAAAGCAGGAATTATTAAAACAGACTCGCCCGTTTTAACGGCTTCCCAGGATGTTGCAGTACAAGAAGTTTTTCGGCAGGTAGCTGGTGCGAAAGAGGTACCACTTTATATTCTGGGAGAAGATTTCCTTTATGAAACCGGGCAAAAAGACCTTGCCGGTCAATATTTCAATTATACTGGAAAGAATTGGGTCTTAAAAGACTTGTTTATACCGCTTTTGGGTGAACACCAAGTAATCAATGCTGCTACTGCTTTAGCTGGACTGGAGTTGGCAGGGGTCAGTCTTATGGAAGAGTCTGTCCGAAAAGGGTTGCGGGAAACGTTTTGGCCTGGACGTTTGGAAATATTACAGAAAAATCCTTTAGTGGTTATTGATGCTGCTCATAATCCAGCGGGTATAAAACATTTACGAAAGGCATTAGAGGAGCTTTTCCTTCCCACAAAACTGGTTATGGTTTTGGGTATTTTAGATGATAAACCGGCTGGTGAGGTCCTGCAAGAAATAATTCCTGTAACCAGCCAACTGATAGTTACAACAGCTATTCATCCTACTAGGGCAGCAAAGCCCCAAAAGATTGCCGCAGAGGCTGCTCTTTTAACCGACAAGCCTATAACTATCAGTGAAAAATTAAGACAAGCTATAACAACAGGCTACAATCTTTTATCCTCTGAAGATGTTCTTTGTATTACCGGTTCGTTCTATACTATCAGTGAAGCACGTCGCTTAATTTTGGAGGAGAAAATAATTGTTTGTTAGTGAAAAAGAGGAGAGGAAGAAAAGTGAAAACAAGGCGTGAATATTTATGGTTTGAGACGGGAAACAGGGTAGATTTTATTAATATTACTGGTCAAGTGCAGCAGATTATTGACAAAAGTGGTATTAGAGAAGGTCTGTGCCTTGTTAATGCTATGCATATTACAGCAAGTGTGTTTATTAACGATGATGAAAGCGGTTTGCATCAGGATTTTAATAAATGGCTGGAGAAACTTGCTCCACATGAGCCGATTTCGCAGTATGCACATAACACCTTTGAAGATAATGCCGCTGCTCATTTGAAGCGACAGCTTATGGGCAGGGAAGTAGTAGTAGCCGTAACAGAGGGCAAACTGGACTTTGGTCCTTGGGAGCAGATTTTCTATGGTGAATTTGATGGTCGTAGGAAAAAAAGAGTATTGGTAAAAGTTATAGGTGATTGAGATAAAGAGGTAAGAACAAGAAAAGATAAAAAGGTTAAAAGGTGGCAAACAAAACGTCCCCGCTGCAGTGAAGAAAATTTGCAGTTGACAGAAAAAGAGTTGTGTTATAGAATGTCAGCAAGTTAATACAAAGTAAATTTCTCCGAGCCTGTGTCTTCCTGTGAACTTTCGTAGTTTATGGAGGCAGGCCGATAGGGTGCGACTGGAAATGGTTGTGCCTCCCATTGCGGAAAGGAGACATTAATTTGCTTTTATGTTAATGCTGTAACTATTTGGAGTACAGCTTGATTGAAAGTAAATAGCAGGTTATTATCCTGTATTTATAGCTCCTTCCCTAATGGGAAGGAGCTATTTTGCATTTGCTCTTGCTCTTTTTTTCTCTTGGTAAAAATATTTTAAATTTAAAGGGAGGGGGACGGTAGTAAAAAAATGAGGATTAATTTTAAGGCGTTGTGTCTGTTTGTGTTAGGGGTCATTCTTGTGCTGTCAGTAATGGGATGTGGCGGTGATGTAGCTGAAGAAGCGACAGGTGA
>CAZLTH010000133.1:0-5259 GCA_964562355.1 uncultured Syntrophomonadaceae bacterium
GCTTGCATTTTCGCTTTTAATTCTATCAAATCTAGACTTTCGTGTCAAAAAAGAACCGTCCCCGATGGTATCATGGCATCATAGAATTCAAATACTATGATATTCCTCTTATTAGTGATGAGTAAAGAGATAATCAAACGAGAGGTCTTTTTAAGTCTGAAAATGGAACTTGACTGGAAAAACCCCCGGCTATTACAATGAAAACAGGAAAATTTAATAATATCTGAAAAGGGCAAAACCATCGAAAGGTGGGGACGCAAAGCTAAAGGGGCTAAGGCGGTTTGACCGTTACGCCAGCCAGTTGCCGGAGGTGTTCTTTGAACAATCTACCTGCGCTGGTGCGCAGGTTTTTTTGTTCAGATTAAGTTACGAAGGGGGATGTCCATAATGAAAAGAACCAAGGTTTTACAAGTACTGATAATATTTCTGATGGTGGTTACTTTCCTCAGCAATTCAGTTTCGGTTGCCCTAGCAAGTAGTTTTCGCATAAGCTTCACATCACCAGTAATTGAAATTACTGCACCACATAGCAATGAAATGATTTTCAATGGTGTTCTTACTGTAGAAGGAGAAACCCAGTTAGAACAAATATGGCTTGCTATCCGTGGTCCCCAAAATGAGATAGTAGTACATCCCATCGAAGTCACTGAGGACAGTTTCCAGACCGATATCAAACTACGTTTTGGTCTTGGAAAATATACTGTCTGGGTCGGTGATGGTCCTAGGCGGTTTGACGGCAGGATTCGCTTCCAAGTAATAAACGACCTAGAAAAAGACACTCGCTACCTAGCTGCTTCTGCTTTTGTGGACAGTACCCACCCAGATATCATCGCCTTGGCAAATTCACTGACAACCCCTGAAATGAGCGAGATGCAAAAGTTAGAAGCATTGCATCGCTGGGTCATCGAAAATATCAGCTACGATTACCAAGCCTTCCTGAGACAAGAAAATATACTCGTACCAGCAAGCCAAACAATGGCAACAGGTTTAGGTATGTGCCGAGATTACTCGTTCCTCTTGGCCGCCCTTTCCCGGGCTATTGGTTTACCAGCACGAGTTGTCTACGGAGAAGCCGGGAGTAACGGTTGGGATACACATCTGCATGCTTGGAACGAAATTATGATAAATGGAGAATGGGTTACAGTAGATGCAACCTGGAATGCTGGCTATATTCGCAACAGTGTCTTTGTTGCTTCACCTTCTAACAGATTCTTCGCTCCTGATAGTGAGGTTTTTGCCCTGACCCATTATCAAACAATCAAAACCCTCCATTAGAAACGCACCATTCAATTAGTAAAATCTGATTCCTGATAACCGATAATTTCCACAAGAAGTGCCCTGACTACCATTCTCTTTCTTCTATCCCCCGGATAAGAGGTGGTCAGGGTCAAAGCTGTCTGGTCAAGTGGTTCAATAATACTCCAGTCATTATTATCTACCATAAAGATTTTTTCCACCTGATACTTATAGGTTTCTAACCGATAATCAAGAATTATAATGTCACCTGGTTTCAGGAGATGTAACTGGCTAAATTGAGCCCCATACAGAACACGGTGACCGGCAATAGCTGTATTCCCTTGTCCCGGTATTGCTGACTCTTCATACCATCCTACTGCCTTCTCAAGTTTCTGGGAAGAAGTTCCTTTTATCACCGGTGTAGATAGCTCAATAGCCGGTATTTTCAACAATGCCCCACCAAACTCTCCACTGGCTCTCCCCTCGTACACTTCAGGTTCTGCCAGCAAGTCAAGCGGTTCATAGTCTTCAGGCGAGTTAACAAGGTCAGTAATAAAAAGGTAGAGCATTATCAGCATCGCCACAATAATAACTGCCCATCCCATCTTTTTAATTCCTTGCCTGAACTTTTGATTTTGCATAGAAAACAATCCCTTAACTTAAATTATAGTAGCAGACCATTACACCTCGCCTCATTCAGACTATACCCTGATTACTTTTCCAGCACAATATATCCCGGTTTAGTCCTAGGTTAGCAAAAATGATACTCTTGGAGGTAGGCTAAAGTAGCATTGCAGGTAACTGTTTAGCTAAGCTGCTACAGCAATACCACGTTCAGATGAAGAGTTTTCCCATCCCTCCGGCTCGACAAAATTCGCCCTGACTGCCAGGCGCCGGGTGCGATCTCCGGGAACGCAGGTGGTCAGGGTCAAAGCAACATAACCAGTAGGATCGATAACACTCCAGTCTGTACTGGCTATGATAAAAACATCTTCTACCTGGTAAGTGTATATCTTCCCCCGGTACTCAAGGGTTATCAGATCACCATACCCTAGGCGATATAAATGGCGAAACTTACTGCCGTGTATATCCAGATGCCCGGCGATAGCTGTATTCCCTTTGCCCGGCAGTTCTGATTCCTCATACCATCCCAGCGCCTCAGCAAGCACCTGCTGAGAGGTCCCTTTTATCACCAACTCCGACAATCCAAGGATCGGTATTTCCAGTATCGCAGTCGTAAATTCCTCCTCAAGCTCCTCCGCTCTGAAAGGCTCTTCCCAGAGGTTAACTTCCGACTCCAGAACAGGATCCGCCTCTTCCTGAAAATGCTCTTCGATTTGTTCCCCAATACCGTAGAAAGCATAAAAATTTACAAGAAAAGGATAAATAGCGATTACTGCTCCCGCAATAATCGCTACCATCCCCAGTTTCCTGATTATACGTACAAACCTGCTTCTCCTCAAAGAGAATACAACTCCTCACCTTACAGCTTCTGCTTTTTCAATGTTATACCCAGTCCTCCAAGAAGCAAACCTGTGAAAACGTACAGTGCCATATCTCCCCCGGTAAGGGGAAGCTCGCCTCTGTCAGGCGGTGCTGCCGGGAATTCTTCCTCTTCGATTATAATTACTTCGTCTGGATTGTCTGGATCATCTGGATCATCTGGATTGTCTGGATCATCTGGATTGTCTGGATCATCTGGATTGTCTGGAACTTCCTGTACCACCCTTATAAAGACATCAAATACATAAGTCGTATTCTGAGCAGCAGCCTGTCGCACCCTAGTTATAAGCCTCACGCCAAGGGTTCCACTACCAGCAATTACACCATTTACACTGTCACCAAGAGGATTGCCATTCCTATCCTCCAAGCTGACCCAAATATAATCACCAATGTTATCAGGATTTTCATTCCTGAGCTCAACATGCGTTATCCTCACTGGTAAATTGGTTACATTAATTATAGTAGCATCAATGTGTGCCTAGTAACCTGGATAGGCATTGGTGATTTTAACCGTCAAACCATCATTAGCATCACCGTTACCATCCGGCCCCCTAGCAACCTCTAGAGCACCAACATGAACAGATTCGTTGGGATTGCCCGGGTCCATGCCGTCAGGAGTAATCCCGGGATCGCTGGAAATGTAATCATTATCCCAAATCACCAAGATATTTTCAGCAAAAACAACCTCCGGAACAGCTAGGCATAGGATAAGCACGAGTACCAAGCAAGTAACTTTTTTCATCATCTTCCTCTCCTTCACCGGGTTCCCGGCAGAACTGGATATGCGAGTTTTACGAGTTTACAATAAAGGTATTGCTCAGCAACTTAGCTAAGTAGTTAGGAATGACTAAAAAATAATCTCCATATTTTAGCCGTGCCTGTCACCCCATTCGACTATGCTCAGGGCAAGCTCTGAGCGAGCTTGCGAGTCGAATGGGTCTCTTGTCTCAAGTTATACCACTATGTGTTTTTGTACAAGTTGTTTTTTAGTCATTACTTATCATTAATTATTGTAATACGCCTAGTATATTATATTCCTCTCCCATACACTACATATCCTAGTTTAATACTGACTTATCCAAAAAGATAATTTTACGGTAAACTTAAGTGTCATAGCCTGTTTTTTGTGTGGTTTTTTCCCTTACCTGTTCCACCTTGGCTGCAGTCTTCTTCTTGCTCTTTTTTATTTCGTCTACTATCGCCTCTTCCATGCTAAATACATAGGCTAAAATTTGGGTAATAACATAAAAAGAATGTTTTCTTTGCTTGTCCATTTCAACCACTTCGTAAAGGATAGGCTGACCTACCTCGTCGGCCACTTTCAGCAAGTCCTCAAAGGAATTCATAGACATTATATTTTCCCGGGAAGTAAAGGGTACCAACCCTTGGCTTGCCACTATACGTTCCCCATACTTTTTCATGATGGCAAGCAACTTTTTCTCCACCAAGGTTTGAGGTATCATGGTAGTCAGAAAGATTGACAGCAAAAATAAAAAGAACAACACCCCTGTGGTTATAGCCGCTGTTTGTCGCATCTGCAGCACTTCCGGCAAATCTACGATTCGGCTGGTTGTCATCATTCCTTCTTTACTGTCCGTCAACCTGCCATCAACCGAAAAAACATTTCCCCCGACCGGAAAAATCATCACCGGGGTCAGTGTCTCACTAACTGTCCCATGCGCACTCACGGCTTTCACATTGATATTATAAATTATGCTGAGGTCAATTACCTCCGGGGAAAACCTCAGCTCCGTTCTTACCAGCTCAGCAAAATCAGCATGTTTTGTCAAGTCAACCGGGATTTGATGTTCTATTTCGATTGTCTGGTCACTGGCAGTAAAAGAAGTGGCAGGTACCAGTACTTCTCTTACCTCCCAAACAGTTATCCTCTCCCTGGCATCACGCTCACCCACCAAGACAGCAGCGTTGAGAACAGCCACCACTTCGTAATCACCCGTAATTTCCACATCCTCACTGGCAGCAAACCTCTAAGTAAATACAGTGTTGATATAATCCGTCAGGAGGGTAATATAAGCCAACCCGGGAGGGGCACTAACCGTCTCAGGAAAAAACTCATTGGGATGAAAGTAGACCCGATAATCAACACTAGCCGTATGCTCATGAGAAAAAATCGGCACCTCTTCCACTTTTGTCTCTTCCTGCTGGTACCACCAAGCAGTCCATCCCGCAGAACCCAACACCAAAAAAATAAATAGAACAATTATTCCCCTGCGACTATTTTTTCTGAATTTTATCTTCATCTCTTATCAACTCATCTCTCAATAAAATCGTAAAGTGGTAACTGGTATCCCCTCTTCACCTTGTTTGTTTTCTCCCCTCCCCCTATTTTGGAAATTAGAAGCGAGAAACTAGAAGTTGGAAAGGTGACCCCGGAGTGCAACCCATGGTAGCCTCTGCTGTTTTTCTAACCTCTAACTTCCCACCTCCAACTTGGGAGGGGGCTAAGGGGACTCTATCCACTTTTTAGTGAGTAAGTTAGGGCTAAAGCAGGAAAAGTGT
>CAZLTH010000134.1:0-5233 GCA_964562355.1 uncultured Syntrophomonadaceae bacterium
ACTTAGTCACTTAGTCACTTAGTCACTTACTTACTCGTCGAAAGGAGTTCTGAATTTATGTTAATACTTGGCATCAATGGTAGCCCGAACAGGGATGGTAATACAGCTTTTTTGCTCAAGGCGGCCTTAGCAGAGGCAGCTAGGCAAGGAGCTAAGGTGCAGGAGATTTTTATAACAGAAATTATGGCAGAGCAGAAGCCTCCCTTTTGTACTGCCTGTAGCTCGCCCTGTAATGGCATATGCTATCTGGGTACATCTCTGGGAGAGACTCATAAGCTTATGTCTGCAGCGGACGGAATTTTCTTGGGGAGTCCAGTTTATTTTGGCACTGTATCCGCACAACTTAAAGGATTTTGGGATAAGACACGTATATTGCGTCAGCAAAAAGCTCTTTTAAATACTGTAGGAGGCGTGATAACTGTAGGAGCAGCTTCATTTGGTGGGCAAGAAACTACTGCTAAAGCGCTCATAGATATGATGCTGGTTCAAGGGATGACGGTTGTAGGGGATGGATTTATAGAAGATGATAGCGGTCATCACGGTGCTTTTGCTCAGCAGCCTTCAGAGAAAGATAGTCAAGCTTTAAAGCGAGTAAAAATACTTGCTAAAAGAGTGCTGGAAGTTGCCTGTAGTACGCAGAGCCTCAGATCCTCCACTGTATAAAAAAACAAAAAATGGTAATAATGTAGGTGATATGATGGGAAATTTGATTTCTGATGAAATCATGGAAGAAGTACGACATTCTCTTGATTTAGTTACAGTAATATCTGAACGTATTAATTTAAAAAAAGCCGGTCGCAACTATGTGGGATTTTGCCCTTTTCACCAAGAAAAAACCCCTTCTTTTACGGTTTCTCCTGAAAAACAGATATATCATTGTTTTGGTTGTGGTCAGGGAGGAGATCTTTTTTCTTTTATCATGGACACAGAGAATGTTGCCTTTCCAGAGGCTGTTAAAATGCTGGCTAGAAAAGCAGGTATTCACATTCCAGAAAAGGAACTTACTGCTACTCAACAAGAACAAATTAAATCTAAAGAAGAATTGCGTCGGGCTATGTTGTTAGCAGCTAATCTGTATCACTACCTGCTTGTAGATACTCCTTTTGGCAAGGAGGCTTTAGCTTATCTGAGGAGAAGAGAAGTCACGCCTGATGCTATTAAGCGTTTCGGCATTGGCTTTGCTCCAGAGAGCTGGACTACTTTTTTAAGTTTTGCTCGCAAAAAAAAACTTTCCCAAGAGACGCTTTTTAAGGCAGGATTAACAAGTTCTCGTCCCCAAGGGTCAGGCTATTTTGACAGATTCAGAAAGAGAATTATTTTCCCTATTCATGATCATGCAGGGCAGGTAATAGGCTTGGGGGGTAGGACTTTAGGAGATGGGGAGCCAAAATATTTAAATTCTCCTCAAACACCTCTTTTTGACAAAAGTAAATGTCTTTACGGCTTTAATCATGCTCGTAGTGCGATACGAAAAAAGGGATTTTCTCTTATATTTGAAGGATATATGGATGTTATAATTGCTCACCAGCAGGGTATAGATAATGTAGTAGCCTCTTTGGGGACTTCACTGACGATGGAGCAGGCACGACTTTTAAAAGCTCAAGCCGAGGAAGTTATTATAGTTTATGATGCAGATATTGCCGGTCAGGCAGCTACTTGGCGAGGGCTGGATATCTTAAAGGCTGCCGGTTGTCTGGTGAGGGTAGCTGATCTTCCGTCTGGTATGGATCCTGATGATTTCATTCGCAGTAATGGTGCTGAGGTTTTTCTAAACAAAATTATTGCTAAGGCCTTGCCTTTAATAGATTATCAGCTTAAAAAAGCCAAGGAGAAATATAATATTAATAACACAGCAGAAAAAGTGCAATACAGCCGGGAAACAGTAGCTATTTTAGCTGACATTAGAGATGTTCTGGAAAGAGATAATTATATTCAGAAGGTTGCGGAAGAGTTATCCTTGCCGGAAACTTCTTTACGAGGTGAGATTAGAAAGCATAAGAAATCCCACCTGCAACAAGAGGGAGCATCAAGAAGCTTTGATAAGAATAGAGTTAGAGGAGTACGAGGGCGAGAGACTTCTGATGTCATGTTAAACGATAACTCCTCGCTTAGTTATTCGTCAGACTCACCTTCTGAAATTGCTGAAAAAAGACTAATTCTTATTCTTTTGACAGAACCGCTCTGGATCAAGGAAGTAGCAGAAAAAATAAAAAAAGAAGATTTTAACAACAAAAACTACGCTGAAATTATTGGTAAAATTTTATCTTTGGAGAGTCAGGGGAAACCAGTTACCCTTGCTGTACTTGTTGATTCCTTCCAAGATGTCAAAATTAAACGAATTTTAGCAGCTTTAATAATAGAGGAAGGAACTGAAAAAGATTTGCAGAAGAAAGTAATAGGCGATTGCCTTAAAAAAATAAAGTTGATAAATATTCGCAAGGAACGAAAAAATATTGAGATACAATTGCAGGAAATGGAGAAAAAGAAAGAGAAAGAAGAAAATATAACGAAGCTGCTTCAAGAATGGAAATACTTAAAAGAAGAAGAAGAAAGGTTCTCCCATTCGCCGATTAACGGTTGATGGTTATCAGTTGCCAGTTACCAGTTACTTCTTGTATATCAAATTGGAAAACCGTGTGCCCATAACCTTCGTAACCTCTGTAAACTGTAAACTGTAAACTGTAAACTGAAGAGTCCAGTAGGTCAGAGAGGGGAGTAGTCCGGTGGTACAAAAAGAAGAGAAAAAAAAGAATAATTTAAAAGACCGTCAGGATATTTTGATTAAACAAGGCAAGGAACGTGGCACATTAACATATAAAGAGATAATGGATTCTCTCCACGAGTTTGAGCTGAATGCGGATGAGATTGAGAGTTTCTATGATAAGCTTGCACAATCAGGAGTAGAAGTTGCGGACAGTTCGGAAGGCTTAGAGATTTTGGAGGATGGTGCGAAAAAAAATGTTCCAGTAGTGGTTGATCTGACTGTTCCCGATGGGGTTAGCGTTAATGATCCTGTTCGGATGTATCTAAAAGAAATTGGCAAAATAAATCTTTTAACTTCTACAGAAGAAATTGAATTGGCTCAAAGAATGGAAGTAGGAGATGAAGCTGCGAAACGTTGTTTGGCGGAAGCTAATTTGCGTTTGGTGGTTAGTATAGCCAAAAAATATGTAGGGCGAGGTATGCTTTTTCTGGATTTGATTCAAGAAGGCAACTTAGGTCTCATTAAAGCGGTTGAAAAGTTTGATTATCATAAAGGTTATAAATTCAGTACTTATGCCACTTGGTGGATTCGGCAAGCCATAACCCGGGCGATTGCTGATCAGGCTAGGACTATACGGATTCCTGTACATATGGTGGAAACCATAAACAAACTGGTGCGAGTCTCACGTCAGCTTGTGCAGGAACTGGGTCGTGAACCATCTCCCGATGAAATAGCCCAGGAAATGGAGTTGACTCCAGAGAGGGTAAGAGAAATAATGAAGATAGCCCAGGAGCCTGTTTCCTTAGAAACTCCTATCGGAGAAGAAGATGATAGTCATTTGGGTGATTTTATAGAGGATAAGGGAGTTCAAGCTCCTGCCGATATGGCAGCCTTTGAACTTTTAAAAGAACAGCTGGAAGATGTAATGAGTACCTTGACACCGCGGGAAAAGCGAGTTCTAAGGTTGCGTTTTGGTTTGGACGATGGTCGTTCTCGTACTCTTGAAGAAGTTGGCCAGGTTTTTGGCGTCACCCGGGAAAGGATTCGCCAGATAGAGGCAAAAGCCTTACGTAAACTGCGCCACCCTATGCGTAGCAAGCGTCTTAAAGATTACCTAGAATAAAATTTAAAAAAGGTATTGACTCACCACAGCATTTCCTTTATAATAGACAACGCTACGTGGATGTTCCTCAGTAGCTCAAGGGTAGAGCGATCGGCTGTTAACCGATAGGTTGTAGGTTCGAATCCTACCTGGGGAGCCATTTATTTACCCTTACCCGGGCCCATAGCTCAGTTGGTAGAGCAACCGGCTCATAACCGGTCGGTCCCTGGTTCGAGTCCAGGTGGGCCCACCAGTAAAAGCCTTTTTGAAAAATGGCCCCTTGGTCAAGCGGTCAAGACACCGGCCTTTCACGCCGGTAACGGGGGTTCGATTCCCCCAGGGGTCACCATGGGCGAATAGCTCAGCTGGGAGAGCACCTGCCTTACAAGCAGGGGGTCACAGGTTCGAGCCCTGTTTCGCCCACCAACGCAAACAACGAAAAAGCCTTTAAACATCAACGTTTGAAGGCTTTTTCTTTTTTGTTTTTATTTCTTCTAAATGGTAAATATTGTCTTGCTGTGGTGGACTGTGGTAATCTGTGGCGTTCTGTTGTAAACTGTAGGACGCCAAATTTCCGCCGTTGGTTGCTAGGGGAAGTGTTTTGTGGCGGGGATTGGGGTGGCTGACTTCAAAAAAAAACTCTAAAAAAAACTTAAAAAGACTTTGCTGCTGTGGACGCCAGTAGCAATAGTTTTATATCTTATTGAGCGAGTTGGGCGAGAATACATGCATGATCTTTGTCTCTATACGTTTAATGACATAATAGATATGGAAGGTGTAATTTATTTTTTAATCAGTACTAGCGCAGGTCGCCTTACTGTTCTAAATATGGTAGCCACCGTAACAAGTTGGATAGGTGTGCTTCTGCTAGGGCGAACGGTGGGAGCAATCATCTGGGGGGAGCAGAAGATGGACAAGAGTTATTTGTTGCTTACAATTCCAGAGCTTGCTTCTAAAATATTGGCAGCAAAACTTTTAGCTAGCTTGCCGTTATTAATAATAATTTCTAGCGTAGCCTCGCTATTTATATTTACAATGTTTTCCTGGAAGATTTTGATGCTAATCGGCTACGCAGCTATTATGGTTATGTTTTTTTTCGATGTATTTGACAAAACCGTAGCAGCAGGGAAGAGGTATGGAGGGGTGTTGATAGTGCTAATTAGGATTGTTTTTTTAGCTAGTGTTGGTATCCTTTCTATCAGGGCCATAGAGTATCCAGCTTTGACTGCTCACCTGATATTGTTGTTAATACTTGTGAACACAGCGTTATTTCCTGTCTCAGCTTACCTCTTGGAGAATAAGTTAGATGCCTGGGAATAAAGGCACAGCAAAAGGACGTCTAGGTTTTATGTAGGATGTGAATTGTCAAATGGAGTATAACAACAGAGAACCAATATATTTACAGATAGCAAACGATATTAAATATA
>CAZLTH010000135.1:0-5230 GCA_964562355.1 uncultured Syntrophomonadaceae bacterium
TCTATCCATCCACCCACTCCCTTGCGAACTTACTGATTTACTAAGTGACTTAGTCACTTAGTCACTAAATAACTAAAGAAAGGGATAGTTATGAAAGTATTAATTGCAGATCCGATTGCCCAAGTGGGTGTGGATATTTTAGAGCGAGATTTTGTGGTGGAAAAGAAAGAAGGTCTTTCCCAGACAGAACTTTCCGCTTGTATTGGAGAGTATGACGCTCTGATTGTGCGTGGTACTACGCAGGTAAGCAAAGAGGTTATTGAAAAAGGGAACAGACTGAAAGTTATTGGGCGGGCAGGTGTTTACCTAGACAATATTGATGTGGAAGCAGCTACTAGGAAAGGTATTATGGTTATAAATGCTCCAGAGGGAAACACGGTGGCAGCAGTGGAACATGCTTTGGGCATGCTGCTTTCCCTCTCTCGTCAAATTCCTGCAGCCAGCCAATCTCTCAAGAGTAGAGAGTGGGAGCGGCGCCGTTTTACGGGCGTGGAGCTTTTTGGCAAAACTTTGGGTATTATCGGTCTTGGTCGGGTGGGCGGCGAAGTTGCTTTAAGAGCACGTAGCTTTTCTTTGCGCCTGCTGGCTTATGACCCCTATATTTCTCCGGAGCGTGCTAGGAGAAAAGGGGTAGAGCTGGTTTCCTTGGAGGAAGTTTTTAGAAGGTCAGACTTTATTACCCTGCATCTCCCTCGCACGAAACAGACTCACCACCTAGTGGGGAAAAAAGAGCTGTCGCTGATGCGCCCTACAGCCAGAATTGTCAACTGTGGTCGGGGAGGGATTATCGATGAAAAAGCTCTTTACCTAGCATTAAAAGAGGGT
This sequence comes from uncultured Syntrophomonadaceae bacterium, assembly GCA_964562355.1. GTDB lineage: Bacteria > Bacillota > Dethiobacteria > PWVN01 > PWVN01 > CAZLTH01. Next base: position 826 of record CAZLTH010000135.1, read on the forward strand.
TTAATAGCCGGAGCGGCTCTTGATGTTTTTGAAGAAGAACCAGCAATAGATAGTCCCCTGCTGTCCCTAGACAATGTTGTTGCCACTCCCCACGTGCGCACTATGACTCGGGAAGCACAGGAGAATGTCTCCTTGCAGGTGGCACGGGAAGTGAGTAATGCTCTTGCCGGTCGACCAGTGGTGACAGCGGTAAACGTAGCCGTCATGCCCCCAGAGACTTTAAAAGAAGTTAAACCCTTTTTGCCTTTGTTAAAAATGATGGGCAGTTTTTACATACAGGCTTACGATGGTTCTGTACAAGAGATAGAGGTTACTTATGCCGGGGAGATTGCTGCTTATCCGGTGACGCCACTGACGAATAGTTGTCTCATTGGTCTCCTTTCGGGTATGCTGGGTGAGTCAGTAAATTATGTTAACGCCCCGGTTATTGCTGCACAGAGAGGAATAAAAGTTAAGGAAACTAGAGTCAGTGAAGTAGAAGACTTTACCAACCTGGTGACTTTAAAGGTTAAAGGGAGTGCAGGAGAACGGGTTCTGACCGGAACTATTTTCCGCAGTCACGACCCGCGTATTATGCGCTTAGATGACCATCACATAGAAGTGGTTCCTTCTAAATATATGCTTTTAACCCGGCACATGGATAAGCCAGGGACTATTGGTCAGATCGGTTCTCTTTTGGGAAAAGATAAGATAAATATCGCCGGTATGCAGTTGGGCAGGCAGGCTATAGGAGGTGAGGCCGTGATGGCAGTTCAAGTGGACAGTCAGGTGCCGGAGGCGACTTTGCAGGCTATCAGGGAGATGGAGGCTATTTTCACGATTAGATTCATAAAGCTTTAAGTTTAGGTTGAGGGGTTAACGGTTAACGGTTCAAGGTTCACGGTTAGAGGTTCGGGGGTCTAAGGCTAGCCACCTTTCTTCAGCCATTCCCCCGGACGATTCACTACCTCAACCATATACTTCTCCTTTCTTTTTATAATGCAGCAAAAAATATCTGCCAGCTGGGGGTCAAATTGAGTCCCCTTATTTTTTCTCAGTTCTACTGCTGCTTCTTTAACAGTGATGTTTTTTTTGTAACTTCTTTTGGAGGTCATGGCATCAAAAGCATCGGCGATAGAGATAATACGGGCAAAGAGAGGTATAGTTATACCACTCTTTTCTCCTAGGTAGCCAGGGAAGCGACAATCTTGGTCGCCGTCCCACCTTTCGTGGTGGAAAAGAGCACTTTCTGCTGCCAAGGAAAAAGGTGTCAAAGGCATCAAAATGGCAGCACCACGCTGTGGGTGCTTTTTCATTATTTCATACTCTTCATCTGTATAGAGACCAGTTTTTTTCAAAATATGGTCAGGAATACCTATTTTGCCGACATCATGAAGCAGGGCGGCGAGTTCCAGTCGGAACAACTCTTCTTGGGTTAATCCCAGCTCACGACCTGTTTCCACAGCGTAGTGAGCTACTCTCTGGCAGTGACCGCCGGTATAATTATCCTTTTCTTTGATGGCGCTGCCGAAAGAGAGTACGGTGCCTTTCAACTGGGCGAGGAGAGTACTTTTCTCTTTTTGCAACTCTGCGGTAGCTTGGTTGATTTTTTGTCTCAGGAGGAAGTTCCAAGTAAACATAAACAGACCGATAAACAATAGACCTAGCCCCCCCAGAAGAGCCAAGTAAATAGAGGGGAGGGGCTTGTTTGTGGTCGGGGGAAAACCATACCGAACCAAGTCTTGTCCAAAAGTAGCAACTTGTCCTCAACTATGAGGCGGCGGAGGGCTTTGTCAAAGATAGTAGCTAGGCGACTGTTTTCAGGTGAAAAAGCCATAGCATACTCGCCCTGTGTTTTAGCTAAGGGGATAATTAAGTGCTCATTTTCTAGGTCTGCATTGTATAAAAAATAGAGAGCTACTTGGTGATTTTCCACCCAGCCATCAATGTGCTTTTCTTGTAAGAGGGATATTGCTTCACTGGGAGAAGATATCGACACTATCTCTCTTGCCTCTAGCTGGATAACTGTTTCCATGGTAGCAGAACTTTCATGGGCAGCGATGGTATTATGCTTGATAAAAGCTGCCGGGTCGATTTTTTCACCTACGACATCTCTGGCGGCAACAGGCAGGACCAAGGCGTGAGAGATAGGTAAATAAGGGGTGGTAAAATGATATTTCTCTTTTCTTTCCGAGGTGATACGCATACCCGAAATGGCGTCTATTTCATTATTGTTTAGCTTGTCAATAGCCACTAACCAAGGCATATGGATAACCTTGATGTCTGCTTTTAGTTCAGACCTTAACAAGTTAATCAAATCGATTTCATAGCCCAAGCTCATTTCTAGACCGCAAGAAAAAGGAAGGAAAGATTCTTTAGCGGCAATGATTATTTCTCCCTTGTTGTGCAAATAAGTGCGTTCGCCAATGTCAAGAAGATAACTATCAGGTCGCAGGTAAGGGAATAAAAGGACGAGAAAAATCACGGTCAATAAAAGAAAAGCTATAATCAAAAATGGTTTTATCTTTGTTTTTAGCATCGACTTGTCCTCCATCCTTGCAATCGCGGCTAATTTTTATTGTTGTATCTATAGAAAAATGTTAGCTTTTTGCCTATACCTATTCCTGTATAGCTTGGCAGAAAAGGTCTGTCAGATGAGGGTCAAACTGTGTTCCGCGCCCTCTTTTTATTTCTGCCAGTGCTTCTTGTTCAGAAAAACTTTCTCTCCCGGTTCTTTTGGCGGTTATGGCATCAAAGGTATTAGCTAGGGCGATGATGCGAGCAAAGAGAGGGATGCTCTCACCTTTTTTTTGCCCCGGGTAACCAGCAGGTTTGGACTTCCGGCAGCCATCCCATCTCTCGTGGTGAAAGAGGGTGCTTTCAATGATTTGGGAAAAGGGGGAGAGTGGTAAAAGAATAGCGGCGCCTTTGGTGGGGTGTTCCTGCATGACCTTAAGTTCTCTTGCTGTGAAAAGGCCAGTTTTGGTCAAAAGATGGTCAGGTATGCCGATTTTTCCTACATCATGCAGTAGCGCTGCCAATTCCAGCTGGACAAGGTCTTCTTTGTTTAAGCCAATTTTCTCTCCTAGCCTTGCCGCATAGAAAGCTACTCTTTCCGAGTGTTCACCAGTATAACTATCCTTCTCCTTGATAGCCCCTCCGAAAGACATGGCAGTTCCTCTTAGCTGCATCAACAGCGCCTCTTTTTCTTCTTCAAGGAGGGAGGAGGTTTTCTTTATTTTTCTCACTAGGGCAAAGTTCCAAGGAAATATAACCATGCCTGTTACCAGCAGGACCAGCAAGCCCCAAGCCAGAAACGAATACAGCAGGGGATGCTTTTTTTCCTGACGGTAAAAAGCTACACCGAGCCATCTTTGATCTAGAAGTGTTAATTGATTTGCTGCTAGTAGCGTGTACAATGCTTTATCAAAAGTTTCTGCCAGCATGTAATCGTCCTTAGCAAAGGCAAAAGAGAGTACGTCTTCTGCCCAGGGCAGAGGGAAAATAGATAGGGTATCATTTAGCCGTTGCTGCCTTAAAAAATATAATGCTACTTGGTGATTGACTGCCCAGCCAGCAACAGTATGCTGGCGTAAGAGGGTCAACGCATCAGAGGGAGTAGCTGCCGACACGTGCTGACCACCTTCTTTTTCAATTTGGATTCTGACAGCAAGGGAATCTATACCTGTAATAAGACGGTTGGTCATAAAAGAGACTGGATCAAAGGATTCGCCTAGGTTGGCTACTACAGAGGTAGGTACCACTAGCGCCTGCGAGACAGGCATAAAAGGAGTGCCAAAATGAAGCATTTCCTTTTTCTCCGGGGTGTTGCGCAGACCAGTAAGAACATCTGCTTCGCCAGTGGATAACTTTTTGGTAGCTTCCCCTAACGGTATTTGGATAAAACGTATCTCAATTCCCAATTGATGAGCAATAAGGCGCAGGAGGTCAACCAAGTAACCTTTGTTTGTTACCCCATCAGGAGAAAAAGAAAAAGGCGGATGGTCAGGGGAAACAGCGACAACAATCTCTCCCCGATTTTGTAAATAGGCTTGCTCTCTTGCCGTAAGAGTTTGGTCTGGTGGGCGGAGGTAGGGGTGGAGAAAATAGAGCACACCGAACAGTATAAAAAAGAATAAAAATATCAACCTAGGATGTATTTCCAGAACTGACAGGAATGATTTTGTTTTTTCCGGATTTTTTGCCACTGACACGTTAAAACCTCCTGTTATCAGTTATCAGTTATCAGTTACCAGTTACCAGTAGTTTGGGGAACAGGAGGACCTCCGGGGGTTTTAGATGAGAAAAGAGGGTCAAGAAACCGTGACCTCCCGAACTCCTGACTTGCCTAGAATTCCTACCTTCGTTCTCGCTTAGGGCCTGTGATGAAATAAACTGTGCAATATTGCGAAGGATTTTCGTTCAT
>CAZLTH010000136.1:0-5161 GCA_964562355.1 uncultured Syntrophomonadaceae bacterium
AGTCAGGAATGTGCAATGGGAGTCCAGCTCATGGACCAGAGCGCTAAAATGTGCACTTATTCGGATCCAGTTGCCTCTTTCATCTCCACACCTGCCTCCTGGATAGGCTCATTTACAGCATTTCTGAGCCAATTAGGATCGATGCCCTCTTTAGATTGAGCTTCTACTTTGAGGGAGATTTCCCCAGTTTTTTCTGCAAGATTACCGAGAGCGTTAAAGCATTTGAAAAGCTGTTGACGATTAAGTCTTAGGTTATAGGCGAGGTGGAATACTTTTTTTGTAGGTTCAACCCTTTCAGGTTCTACTAGTGGCTTTGGAACCTCTGGTTGTTTTTCACCTTCTGCTGGTATAATCTCAGGCAAAGCAATAAATCCTGAGGTTAAATCTATTTCATCCTCTGGAACTTCTTTTCCAATAGTCACAAGCTCCCTACCCACAATGGGCTTATCCTTAATAAATTGCACTTTCTCTTTGCTGCTTATTCCCAAAATTCCCTCTTTAACCCCCCTCCCAATCGCTTTCTTAATTACGCTTTCATCTGTAATGCGAGGAAAATCAAGTGAGGAGAAGAAAATCTCGGCAATACTTTTAGTTTCCACACCTTGTTCGATCTTCATTAACTCTACTAATCGTTTAGGTGTTAGGGTATCAAAAACTTTGGAATAGACACGCGTGAGCAACTCCATAAGTCTTTCATGGACATTAGTAGCCCCTAATGCCCTTCCACCTATTTCGAGTTCCTCAACTGTGGCATTCCCATTTTCCATTTTTAAAAGCCAAACGGCATTATAAAGATTCCTACACGACGAATCCCTGGCTGCTTTTTCAGTCCTCTCCCTCTCTTTCAATTGCTCCATGTGCTCTTCGGTAAGATTTAGAGACTTTTTCTTTGCCTTTACCCTTTCCACAGCAACGAGATATCGGGTTGCTCTTTGCAGTGGTTCGATGTGGTTCCTATCGGGGATCGCCAGTCCTATTGCGTTTCTATAGACTCTTGGTTTGTCCCCATATTGGGTAAGCAATTCCAGTGCTTTTGCCCCTCGATCTTTCTCATGGGCAAATTCCAAGGGTAAATAAACGAGGGAAAATTTAGGGTAATTATCAGGCACGTTCCTACTTTCATCTTTCCAAATAATTGCTGATTTCCCTCCAAGCTCCGCTTCTAACATTCCTTTAATCTCGTTTTTTATTTCACTATCTTTTACCCCTTCGGCCTCATCCTCCAAAATCTTGTTGACATTCGGGGTAGTTTTAAAAGCATACCTTACCCCATCATAGTGGATATAGAGGCATTTTCCTACGAGTTCTTTCAACACCGCTTTCATCATTGTAGATTCTAAATAAGGGGAGAGAGTAGCGACCATTAGGTCTTGTTCTGTGACACCCGGTGGCAATGTTTCTCCTTCTTGCCCCTCCACTTTCGGCTGCCCGCCAAAAGAATGCATAAGGATGGATGTGGCAACTTGAGTAGCTGGTTTCCTTGCCTCTTTGAAAATTTTGTCTATTCTTTTTATGGTGGCGTTAGCTCCGATAAAATCTGCTTCTAAAACTGCTTGATAAGGCTCCCTTTGTCCCACTTCGCCAAAAAACGCTGATCTCACTTCTGGCTCATCCAGAGGTATATCGTTAGCTGACACGAGGTAGTCATGAACCTCTCGCTTTTTCAGGGTTCGCAAGACAACAGCCAGAAACCTCAAAACGCCCCTAGTTCTTTGGAAATCTGGTATTGAAGCCCATCTTTCCCTCATTAAATCAATAAGGGCAGGATGGAAGGGATACGCCATTGCAAATCTTTCTCGGTATTTTATAATCCTTTCTTCAATTTCCTTCCGTTCTGCTTCAGAGGGAACGTAAGACAATATATTCTTACTCAGCACATCGGCGTAAATATCAGCGACTCCGTTTGCCATATCCTCTGGCGGAGGTTCGTCAAGGAGCCTCTTTCTTAGAACCGGAAATACCTCCTCCCCCACGATCGGCTCCCTTTTGGCATCTACTCTTGAGGTAAGGTGGTCCAGAGTGGCGAGAATCTCAACATTGCCAAAGAATTCTCTGGCACTTGCCTGCAGTGAATAAATGAGGCAAGCCTGCTTTGAACCTGAGACCTCGGTGGTCAGCGTCTGGATGAAATCAAGGGCTTGTCTGTGAAGTGTTGATTCTCCAACTCTCTCCCCCATAGCACGCTCTAAATACCTTGAGACCTCATCCAGTAAAATAAGGCTTGGCTTCCCAGTCAGAATCTCTTTGACAAGGTCGCCTCCCGGCGCAACCCTTTTCATATCGTGCTCTCTTACAAGTTCATAAACACCCAATTGCCAAGCAAGAAAGCCCCAGATGGTACGAATTCTCTGTCCTTCTACTTCTTTCCCTTTGATGGCATCAAATTTTTCGCCATCAAAGATTGCGACCCTAACATCCTTGAGCTTTGGCAAATCTTTAGTTTCAGCTACCGCTCTTTCCATAGAATCCCTGTCTTTGACGGCATAATATAAGGAGGCTAATGTGTGGGATTTGCCTCCGCCGAAGGGAGACCTCAATTGCAAAACCCTATTCCCTTCTTTCCCCGAGAGTCTATCATAAACTTCTTCAACAAGCCTTCTCATACTGCTGGTTAGGTGAGTAGCCCGGAAAAAGGAATAGGCATCTTTATAAGTCGGCGGCACGCTTGGGTCCTTCTCTACTAATGCACCAAGGTCTATGGCATACGTAGCTATAGCGGTGCTTTCAGACTCCACGTCAGGATGAAGTCTTACTACTTGTGTCCAGGGCTTAATCTCGTTTTTCATTCTTCAACCTCCCTTCCCAAACATAGTCTGAGGTATTTAGTTTATCCCCTCCTAAATAATGGCTCCCGTTCAATTATACTTTCCCAATTTCGTAATAGCTTGGAGGCAGCAGATTTCTCGTCTGACGTGGTGGCAAGGAGTTCATGGCTACCGGTAAGAGCTGTTCCTACCAGTGCTTGAGCGGTAAGCCGCAGGAGTTCGTAGTTTGGCATTGAGCCCTCCAGATATTCAGGTATTTTATAAGCTTCATATTCTAAAAGCCAGAGAAGTCTATGGAGGATATCTATGATAGGCGCGCCTTGAAGCCCCAACTTTTCATCCCTACCTCTTTCTTGAAAGTCTCTCAGCCTATATTTATCCTTTTTCTTTTCCAGCACAGGGCTTCTCCCTGAGGAAAGACCCAAAGGACCATCAAGTTCTATTTCTCTAGGGAAGGAATAGGCAAAAACTATTGCCTCGCCAGAATCCACTTCCATCCTTCCGTAATTGTATCGCCACAATACATAGAATTGGGTGGCGGCATCAACGTCTGAAACACCTTTTCTACTAATGCCAAATAGTTTTTCTAAGATAGTCTCAAGGACAAGCCCTTCTACAATATGCAAAAACTTCTCCGAAGTTACCTCCTCACCATTGGCATATTCTACCCGTTCAAATTGAGTAAATGCCTTTAGTCCGGCACCGACACAAGCAATAACTAAGTCGGCGCCAGTTATGCCTTCGGAAAGGAGTGTATTCACTCGTTCCTTCACAATCTCTTCAAGCTGGGGATAGACTTCATTTTCATAAGAGCCGACCTTGCCTTTTTGTTGCTTTCTGGCACAAAGGAAGATGCTTGAGGCAAGGGCTGAAGAGCCAATTTCCCTCAGTCTTCCTGGTCTTTCGGTGCGAACCGGCCAAGCTTTGCTGACAGTAAAACCAGCCCTTCTCAAAGCGTTAACCAATGTTGACCAGCCAGCAGTTGTTTTATGGGCATAGATCATAACTATAGGCGAATCTGGCTTAAGAACCCTCCAACCTTCTTTTAACGATTGAAACATCATATCTTCGTAAAACTTATTCGCTTTTTCTTTGCCTCCATGTCTTTTGGCATCAGCTACAATTTCCTTCTTCTTTGGTGTTAGCTCACCGGCGAAATGCTCTGGATAAAGGTGCCCGATGGAGCGTTTTAGCCAGGCGTAGAAGAAATCAGACAAATCGGCATAAGGGACATTGTCGTAATAGGGTGGGTCGGTAACGATGGCATCAAAGAAATTGTCAGCATAGGGAAGTTCTGTTGCCGAGCCACGAATGACATTGCCACATTTGTCTACGCTCACAAGTTCTTTTATCACGCCTATAACCCAATCAAGAGCACCCTCGATATTTCCTGAAGCATTACCAAAAGGATTTACTTCTGCGAAATCCCAAACCATAGGGATTGCTTGGCGACTAAATGTATGGGCAATTAATACTTTGCTAGTATGCCACACGCATAATGAAGTCGAGTAATCTGCGAATCTGCTTAAAGCAGCGCCTAAATTACAGCAAATACCCTTTGCCAATTCCTCCACATACCTTTGTTTTCTCATCTCCTCGTAAGCCCATCTCACATATTTTGTAATGGTCACAAGAACAACAAGTTGGCGAGGGGTGAAAAGCTCATACCACTTCGTAAAACCGTAAGGTTGAATCCCGAATCCTAAAGTTCCTTCGTAAGGTTCTTCTGCATATGGAGCTTTTGGCAGTTCTTCCGCAGGCACAGTCAATCCTGTCTGTTCACAGAGTCTCTTAATCCTTTGCCAGATTTCGTTTTCATCGGGAATTAAGTCCTTTGGAATTTCATCAGGAGAAAGATAGACTTTTCCTTTTTGCCCCTTTCTAGTGCAAACCACTGCCATAAGTTGCTTATCTATCCTTTTTCCCTGCCCTTCTTTTTTCACGTAATCGGCTGTGGCTACAGCTCCGCAAAAGACACAGGAGGCATTGCCGCCTCGGGAGAATTTCCCCGGGTCAAAGCCCAATTTTTGTATTGCCTCTTTCTCACTTCTGGCATAAGATTGAAGCACGGCAAATTTTGGTCTTTTGTTTTCGTTATCTAACCCAAGCTTCAAAGCCACGTATTGCCCTTTTTTCTTGCAAAGCCATGTTTGTCTTACCAGGGGAACAACAGCATCGCAGGAAGGATTTTTGCATCTCACTGTCCTTGTCCAGAGATAAGCAACAGGAGTCAAAGTCCCATATCCTTTAGGGTCAGGGATGGCTTTATACAAATCACCGACCTCTTCCTTTGCCTTCTCAATAACCCAGCTACCCCATTTTTCTACCTCATCAATAAGCCTCTTACCAAATTTCTGGGGATAAACCAATGTAGCAAGTTCAATTATATGGGCGAC
>CAZLTH010000137.1:0-5149 GCA_964562355.1 uncultured Syntrophomonadaceae bacterium
GCCACCTGCATAAAATTTCCCCACGTTGGAAATCATTGCCCAGGAGGTCATGGTAATCATAAATACCATTGGAACTGCGGCAACCATATAATTTGTTTTTCTCTTTATAACCCAACTTCCGCACTTCGCCAGTTTTCATCTGGCTCTCCGACGGAAGAGCTTGAAAAAGTGTCGGTAACACATTTTGATTTAGAAAAATGCCTCTCCGTCGGTAGTGAATGTTTATGAACGGGAGATCTGCGGAAGTTGGGTTATAAGGGGAACGGATATAGTAGGTGCCTTGTCTATGCGCTTACTATTCTTAAGGAGTCCAGCGATATGTTCTCCTACCTGTGCATTGACAACTTTTTCACCACATTTAGGACATACCCCGGCTGGAGCATTTTCAATTACTACCAACCTGCCCTTAATCCAGAAGTCTTGTTGAATATTCCTCTCCTGAAGTGGTGTGTTACAGATTTCGCATTCTCCATAGTTATACATTCTTATCACCTCCCGAAATACTCATAGAGCATATACCGTTATAAAGAGTAACTTACCTGTGCCCTTGATCCTGCAAATGATACCAATCTCTCTTCCATCAACGGCTCGGCCTACAATTTCATAACGTATGCCTCTGGCATCCTGTGTAAATTTCCGTCTAATCTTGCCTGTCGCTATTGCTCTTCTGACGTCTGTAAGTTCAAGTTCGTCTGCTGCCATCTCTTCAAAGAAGTGTGGTATTGCAAATTCATATTCTTTCTCATGACCTTTTTGCGTATTTTACGAATTATACTCAGAATATTACCTCCTCATATCCCATAATTCTACACACCTCATATTCATAAGCATGGCAGATAACTATTGGGTTCACGAAGTGCGTGAATCCACCCATTTTGCTTGCATAAGGCCTTTGAACCAATTGACTTACAGTGCTTCATCTCACCTCCCTGGTTCATTTTCTGGCTCTAACTTCATCTGAATTCGCTCTATGGAAGCAGCTTTCCCGGTAGCCGGGTCAAGGTCGAGGATAATGCCGCAGAGTTGGACATCCTTTTCGGCGGCCTCAAAGCGAACTGGCATTTGAGTGAGGAAACGGTGCAAAATCATATCAGTCTTTACCCCAATGACTGAATCCATGGAACCGGTCATACCGATATCACTGATATAGGCCGTCCCATGGGGAAGGAGCCTCTCGTCAGCTGTCTGGACATGAGTATGAGTTCCAACCACAGCACTCACCTTACCGTCCAGGAACCAGCCCATGGCAATCTTCTCTGAAGTGGCTTCAGCGTGCATATCCACAATGATTAGAAGGGTCTCAGCTCTTAACTTCTTTATCTCCATCTCGGCTGTCCGGAAGGGACATTCTAAGGTTGACATAAAGACCCGACCGGCCAGGTTAATGACCCCCACTTTTGGGCCACTTGACGATTCCACTACCACAGAGCCAAACCCGGGCACTCCACTGGGATAGTTAGCCGGGCGGAGGAGCCTGCGCTCCTTATCAACTATGGACATAATCTCTTTCTTATCCCAGAGGTGATTGCCGGAAGTGATAATATCCATTCCCTGGGAGAAAAGCTCATCAGCAATCTTTGGAGTGATTCCCGTTCCACCGGTGGCATTCTCCCCATTGGCCAGGGTGAAATCAATCTCCCTTTCTCGTTTTATTCTGGGAAGAAGCTGGCTTACCGCCTGACGGCCCGCCTTTCCAACTATATCTCCGATAAATAGAACCTTCATAGGGTTCTACCTGGCATAGTCTACTGCCCTTGTCTCTCTAATGATGATCACCTTGATCTGGCCGGGGTATTCCATCTCCTGTTCAATCTTCTTGGAAATCTCACGAGCTAAGCTAACTGCTTCAGCATCGCTGATTCTATCCGGCTCAACCATAACTCGGATCTCCCGACCGGCCTGGATGGCGTAGGCCTTCCCAACACCCTGGAAGGAGTCAGCGATCTTCTCTAATTTCTCCAGGCGCTTGATGTAAGTCTCTAAGGTCTCCCTTCGAGCACCTGGCCTTGAGGCAGAAACGGCATCGGCGGCCTGAATGAGTATTGCCAGGATTGTCTTTGGCTCCTCTTCTTCATGATGGCTGGCTACAGCATGGATAGTCTCGGGAGTCTCGCCATACCTTCTGGCTAAATCAGCCCCAATCCGAGCATGAGCTCCTTCCACTTCATGGTCAACTGCCTTGCCAATGTCATGAAGGAGACCGGCCCTCTTTGCCAGCTTAGGATCCATTCCCAGCTCGGAAGCCATCATCCCAGATAAATAGGCTACTTCCTTGGAGTGCTGAAGAACATTCTGCCCGTAGCTGGTTCTATACTTAAGGCGCCCGAGAAGCTTTATCTCCTCTGCATGTAGCCTATGCACTCCCACTTCAAAGGCAGCTTGCTCGCCCACTTCCCGGATGTTTACCTCCATATCCTTACGGATCTTATCCACCACTTCCTCAATGCGGGCTGGATGAATTCTCCCATCAGCAATCAGCTTCTCCAAGGCGAGCCTGGCTATTTCTCTTCGCACCGGGTCAAATCCGGACAAAGTGACTGCCTCTGGAGTATCATCGATGATCACATTTATACCAGTGCTCGTCTCCAGAGCCCTTATGTTCCTTCCTTCCCGACCGATGATCCTCCCCTTCATCTCATCGTTGGGCAGGGAGACTACAGAGACGGTTGATTCGGTCACCTGATCAGCGGCACAGCGCTGGATAGCTAAGGTTATGATCTCCCTGGCCTTCTTCTCAGCCGTCTGCTTGACCTCATCCTCAATCCTCTTCAGCCGGACCGCGGCTTCCTGCCGGACCTCTTCTTCCATCCTCTGAAGGAGCAGCCGTCTTGCCTCCTCCCGGCTGAGGCTTGAGATTCGCTGCAGCTTCTCCCTCTCCTTATTAAGGAGATTCCTAAGCTCTCTCTCCCTGTCTGTTAGTGACTTCTCCCGGGAGGCAATCTGCTGACCTCTCTCAGAAATCCCCCGTTCTTTCTTCTCGAGGAGATCCACTTTGCGGTCCAGGTTGGTTTCCCTTTCCCCCAATCGCCTCTCCAGCCTGAGCAGCTCCTGGCGCCGCTCTTTGGTCTGCTCTTCAAATCGGGCCCTTGCCCGGTATAGCTCATCCTTGGCCTCAAGGTCCGCCTCTCGCTTCTTGGCTTCGGCCTCCTTCTCTGCTTCAGCAATAATCTTCTTGGATAGGGCTTCAGCTCGCTCCACCTTTTTCTCAGCCAGATACTTCCTGGCCAGGTAGCCAACTGCGACGAAGATAGCTGCCCCACCCAGAATTAAGGTTAAGTTCAATTCTTCGATGATCTTCCACCTCCTTCTAAGAATATCTCATTCTCCTATTATACAGCCAGCTATTTACCCCTGTCTAAGGTTATGATCTCCCTGGCCTTCTTCTCAGCCGTCTGCTTGACCTCATCCTCAATCCTCTTCAGCCGGACCGCGGCTTCCTGCCGGACCTCTTCTTCCATCCTCTGAAGGAGCAGCCGTCTTGCCTCCTCCCGGCTGAGGCTTGAGATTCGCTGCAGCTTCTCCCTCTCCTTATTAAGGAGATTCCTAAGCTCTCTCTCCCTGTCTGTTAGTGACTTCTCCCGGGAGGCAATCTGCTGACCTCTCTCAGAAATCCCCCGTTCTTTCTTCTCGAGGAGATCCACTTTGCGGTCCAGGTTGGTTTCCCTTTCCCCCAATCGCCTCTCCAGCCTGAGCAGCTCCTGGCGCCGCTCTTTGGTCTGCTCTTCAAATCGGGCCCTTGCCCGGTATAGCTCATCCTTGGCCTCAAGGTCCGCCTCTCGCTTCTTGGCTTCGGCCTCCTTCTCTGCTTCAGCAATAATCTTCTTGGATAGGGCTTCAGCTCGCTCCACCTTTTTCTCAGCCAGATACTTCCTGGCCAGGTAGCCAACTGCGACGAAGATAGCTGCCCCACCCAGAATTAAGGTTAAGTTCAATTCTTCGATGATCTTCCACCTCCTTCTAAGAATATCTCATTCTCCTATTATACAGCCAGCTATTTACCCCTGTCAAGTTAAATGGCTAAGATCTGGGTTAATTTATAGAGGCTGCGGTCTATCTTCTTCTTACATTTCCAGGCATGCTCTAAGGGGTAGGTCTTTATCCTGTTACTCACTACCCCAACCATTAGATTGTGCTTTCCTTTTATCAGCATCTCCACGGCCGCTGCCCCAAGGCGGCTGGCTAAGATTCGATCCCGGGCAGTGGGGGAGCCTCCCCTCTGAAGATGCCCTAAGACGGTGACCCGAACATGGTAGCCTGTTCTCTGCTCAATCTCTTTACTGATCTTAAAGGCGCCACCGGCTTCATCCCCTTCAGCCACAATGATGATGCTTGAGGATTTCCCCCTTTTTCTTCCCTGCTCTAATTTCCGGCAAATATCCTCTAAGTCAGTTGCTGTCTCCGGAAGGAGGATATCCTCCGCCCCTCCGGCCAATCCTGCATATAAGGCGATAAATCCACACTCTCTTCCCATGACCTCAATGATGAATAGACGATCGTGTGAGGTAGCTGTATCCCTTATCCGGTCTATGGCCTCCAGAGCAGTATTGACCGCAGTATCGAATCCAATGGAATAGTCAGTGCCGGAGATGTCGTTATCTATGCTGGCCGGGACACCCACAGTTGGCACTTTCCAGGTTTTAGCCAGTTTCCTTGCTCCTCGCAGGGAACCATCCCCTCCGATGACAACCATTCCACCTAAGCCAGCCTTTTTAATTACCCGATGAGCTCTTGCCTGTCCCTTCCTCGTCTTGAACTCCAAAGAGCGAGCTGACTTCAGTATAGTGCCTCCCAAATTAATGATGTTACTTACCGAGCTTACATCCATATCAAAGACCTCACCATCGATCAGCCCGGCAAATCCACTCTTTATCCCGGCCACCTTCCATCTATGGTAAATGGCCGTCCTCACCACTGCCCGAATACAGGCGTTCATCCCTGGGCAGTCTCCACCACTGGTCAAAACTCCAATCTTCTTCATGCTTCTCCCTCCCTCATCTCAACCATATAATATCAGACCTCTTCTCAACTTTCAACAAACTTTGTGCTTATTAGCTAGATCGAAATTTGTTGACAAACCCGGGATGGCTATCTATAATACATTTGGATAAGAATTCAGGAAAATTTTTAGGAGGGATTTAAGATGCGCAAG
>CAZLTH010000138.1:0-5134 GCA_964562355.1 uncultured Syntrophomonadaceae bacterium
AGTAAGTGAGTAAGTGAGGGACCCCCTCTCGAGTTGGAGGCGAGAGGGGGGGAGTTAGAGGTTAGAGAGATATCCAAGGCTCTTTTCCTTTGTCTCAAAATCTCGTTCCACTCATAAACCCAAAACTCAAAACTTCATCTAACCTCATTCAACTTCTTATCTCCCATTTCCCACTTAGCAGGAATTTGGGATTTTATAGAGAACACAATATTATACTAACGAAGGCAACTAGCTTACATAAGTAGCTATAATCTTTTATTCATTGCAAAAGAGGAGTGATAGTGCTTGGAGAAGAGAACGGAACGTGAGGGCAGGGAGTATATTCCTTTTCCGCCGAGCAGATTTATTGTTTTGAGTGATATACATTATTATGATATTAATTTAGGAACAACTGGTACCGCTTTTGAGTCTATGCAGAGAAAAAATAGGGAAGTAAAGATGATTAAGGATAGTCCGGCAATACTTCAGGCAGCGAAGGAAGCTATCTTGGCTGAAAAGGTTGATTTTGTAATTATATGCGGCGACCTGACTAAAGACGGGGAAGCCTCTTCTCATGCTCTTCTAGTTCCGGAGTTACAAAAAATACTTGCTACTGGCGCAAAGATATTTGTCATTAATGGCAATCATGATGTAGAAAATAATCAAGCTAGTTGCTATTTCGGTAACAAAAAGAAAAGGACAGCGACAATTTCCGGAGAAGAATTCAGACAGATCTATGCGGATTTTGGATACAACGTTGCCGTGGAAAGAGACAGTGATTCTTTGAGTTATGTAGTCGAACCCACCCCCGGTCTTTGGCTTATAGCAATGGATTCTTGCCGCTGGAGAGAAAAATATTTCGAAAGTGGCAGATTTTATCCTCCTACTTTGAGTTGGATCAAGAAAATACTTGACAGAGCAAAGGAAGAGAAAAAGGCTGTCCTAGGCATGATGCATCATGGTCTTTTGGAACACTATCAGGGCAACCAAAAATACTATAAGGATTATCTTGTTAAGGATAATATACGGATAAGTGAAATGTTTTTAAATTATGGTCTGAAGATTGTTTTCACTGGTCATTTTCATGCTCAGGATATTGCCCTTAAAAGAACCTCTGCAAAGAATGCGGAGAACTATCTTTATGATATTGAAACGGGATCTTTAATTACTTACCCTTGTCCTTATCGCCTCGTCACTATTGATGAGCACCAAACGATGCAGATTACGAGTAAAAGAATAGAAGCTATAGACGGTTACCCGACAGGATTTAAGGAGTATGCTTATCAGCATGCTTGTGCTTCGGGTGAAAGTGTAGCCAAAGAAACTTTAAGAAATTGGTTTGTCACCAAAAAAGACGCTGATATTTTAACGCCACAGATTGTCAAAGCTTTTTTAGCCCATGCTATGGGGAATGAAATGTCTGTGCCGAAAAAAGTTCTAGATTTTCGGGGTATAAGCTGGTGGGGAAAACTGATTATGTCAAGGAAAAAGCCTCTTTTGGAAGGACTTTGGCAGCAATCGCTGCCGCCAGATAATAATCTTAGTATAAATTTAGAGACAGGAGTTTATAGTGATTAGGTTAGTAAGGGCAATCCCTTGTGGTTGCCCGGGTGTGGGTGAGCGAAAAGTGGGATGGGGGGTTTGGGAAGTGGGCGCAAAGAAGGAGCAGATGAAGCAGGTGCGTGTTAACTGCTTCATCTGCAAACATTTTTATATCACTTGGGAGTCTGCTTTTCCTAATGGTTGCAGAGCTTTTGGCTTTAAAACAAAACATTTTCCGTCAGAAGTTATTCGTAGTTCCTCTGACATGAGATGCCTTCACTTTGTCAAAAAAGATTCTCGCTAACCATGCCTTTTACAAAAATCTTGCATGAAAGTAGCTAGTGATTCGCAGCCCTCTTCCGGCATGGCGTTATAAACAGAAGCTCTTATGCCCCCTACGGAGCGATGCCCTTTTAACCCTATCATTTGTTGCTGTGCTGCTTCTATCAGAAAGAGTTTTTCTGCTGCTTCCGTGGGCAGGCGGAAAGTTATGTTCATCAAGGAGCGACTGTCTTTTTTAGCGTGTCCTTGGTAAAAATCGGCATGCTTGTCTATCACGTCATAAATATAAGCAGCTTTTCTTATATTTCTTTTTTCCACTTGTGCTAGCCCACCTTGCTTCTTGAGCCAGTGCAGTACTTTATTTAACATATACACAGAGAAAGAAGACGGTGTGTTGTAAAGAGAATTATTACTGGCATGAATGTCATAGCGTAGCATGCTAGGTAGAGAGGTCGGGACTTTTTCTAGGAAGTCCTGTCGAATAATTACTAGGGTGACCCCGGCAGGTCCTAAGTTTTTTTGTGCTCCGGCATAAATCAGACCAAATCTAGAAACATCAAATGGACAGGAGAGAATGTCGCTGGACATATCTGCGACTAAAGGGAAATCAGTTTGTGGGGTATAAGACCACTGGGTGCCATAAATAGTGTTGTTGGTGGTTATATGCGCATAAACAGGATTAGGGCTAAAATTTAACTCTTCTTGATCGGGGATGCGTCGGTAGTTTTCTTCCTTTGTAGAAGCTGCTAAGTGAACATTTCCTGTTAAACGAGCTTCTTTGCAAGCTTTTTCAGCAAAACTGCCTGTCAAAACATAATCAGCTGTTTTTTTTAGCTCAAGAAAATTTAAGGGGAGCATAGCAAATTGGAGGCTGGCTCCTCCCTGTAAAAAAAGAACCCGGTGGCTGTCTCCAAATCCCAAGAGCCCTTTAACTAGGCTCTCAGCCTCTAGAACCAAGTTTTCAAAATCTTTGCTGCGGTGGCTCATTTCTATCACAGACATGCCACTTCCCTGAAAGTCAAGGAACTCTTCCTGAGCTTCTTTCATGACCGGTAGGGGTAGAGTGGCAGGACCAGCATAAAAATTAAATACTCTGTTTGACATAATATAGGCACCTCCAATGTTATTTTTCTTATTATAACCTAAGGGCAGGTCGGGAGCAAGTAGCTGTTTTGGAGGTTGGGGGACGGGGTTTTGGGATGGGGAAAGTGAGGTTGAAAACTAAATGGAAGAAAGTCGAGGAGAACAATGTCTGCTCATATTCATTTTATCGTACCGCTTCTAGGTATTATTTTAGGCTTTGTATACCTCAAAACTGTAATTGGTGGTATTTTTGACTACTTGGAAAGAAGCCCGGAGGCAGATTAAAATCGGTTTTTTTCAACACCCATACGCATCATTTGTTCCATTTTATTCTTAGGTGGAGTATATAATGTTGATTTTCGTAGCATTTTTATTGCTTCCGTGGGACAGGCAGCAGCACAAACTCCGCAACCAATACAGGAGTCTTCGTTGATTACAGGAGAGGTAGTTTTTTCTTGCATGGTAATAACATTAATATGGCAACTTTTAACGCAAACCTCACAACCGATGCAAAGGTCTTTTGCTATTGTGGGGGTAAAATTGCTGGGATGTACGGCACTGACATCTTTTTTATTGATGGCTTTTAACAAGTTGCAACAACAACCGCAACAGTGACAGATATAAGCAGGTTTGTTAAGGACGTTATCTCCTAACAAGACTAGCCCTAGCTTTTCGCTTCTTTCTAAATTGCGCAGCATGTCATCAACGGAGGCTTTTTGGGCGAAACCGCGGCGAATAAGCCACTCTGAAGCTCGTCCCAAGGAGGTACAGATATTATCAATTGGAGCATCGCAGTTAGTGCCAAGCAACTTGGCTTTATGGCGACAGGAACAGATACCAAGAGAGCCCCCTCCCGAACTGCGAATAATTTCCGAAGCTTTTTCGTAGTCTAGCACTTCTGTTTCTACCGCTAGGGGAATTAGTTGTTCATAAACCAAAGTTTTGAACAATTTAGTGGAAGAACCAAAGAATTCATCGGCAACAGCCGGGTCCTCAAAATAGTTTTTAAAAAGCTCGGCCAATTCAGGCAGGTTTGATTCTCCGGTACGCATGAAGGTGTATTCAAAGAACCCTACCACCATAGGGGATAAGATGTAAAAAGTCTGTTTTCTGCTCAGAACATCCATTATTAAACCTTTTTTTGCCATACTTTCTAGCGTTACCAGCAGCTCTTCTTTATTTATCCTAGTAATCTCTATAATCTGTTCCAAAGTCATAGGTAACAAGGGAAACCTGCTTCCCAAAATAGCTTCGGACTCAGAATAGAGTTGCTTTAAAATAGCCATCAGGTTAGCGCTGATAGGAGCGCCAACAGGAGATTTGTTTAATCGCTCGGCTAACGCAAAATATACTTCTTCTTTGGAGTTAACTAAATGTCCCATTATCAAAAGTCCCCCTTGTAGATTTTGTTTTGATTGATTAATCAGGTTGATTGCTTTAGAAAAGATAAATGGGTTTCCCCATTGTGTAATAAATGAAAATTAAATGAGACCAGCCTTAACCTTAATATTGAAAATCTCTTTATCGGTGTTTTCT
Source organism: uncultured Syntrophomonadaceae bacterium (assembly GCA_964562355.1). Lineage (GTDB taxonomy): Bacteria > Bacillota > Dethiobacteria > PWVN01 > PWVN01 > CAZLTH01. The sequence goes on from CAZLTH010000138.1 coordinate 4,423, forward strand.
TGTTTATAAAAAAGAGTGTCTATTTTAGCATCAATGTTTCTCAGCATATCTTGGGTGCGACTGTCGGCATCGAAGAGAGTGCCTACTTTGCGAGCAAGATTATTTTCAAGGCTAACAACGTTGAATCTGACTTTCTCAATAGCTGCACTGTTTCCATCAATAACTGCACTATTTCTTTCAATAGCAACCCTATTTCCATCAATAGCAGTTTTATTTCCTTCGATAGCTTTTTTATTATTATGGATTGCTTGTTTTATATCGGTTTGACCCTGATGTAAGGACTGAATTTCCAGATACATTATGTCAAGCAGGTTGTAAATTTTCTCACTGTCCATTAAAGAAGCCCTCCTTTCCCTAATCTTGAAACTATTACAGTGCTCATGTCAAGTTGCCCTTGCCAAGTGTGTGGTACCAAATTGCTTGCAGAATGTTTGCAAATGGCTCTTTTGTTTTTAAACAGGTAGTCCTAGTAGACAGCTAAGGGCTTGTGATGAAATAAACTGTGTAATATTGCGAAGGATTTTCGTTCATAACCAAGGCGTGGAAATAGGCGCATAGCAGCGTTATGTAACTGTTTCCACAACGCAGGGTATGGACGAAAAGACAAGTAAGGTTGTACAGGTTATTTAGGAACAAGCCCTAAGCCCCTGTGGCTCTTGAGTTTTACTGGTCGGAGCGACAGGATTTGAACCTGCGACCTCTTGGTCCCGAA
>CAZLTH010000139.1:0-5069 GCA_964562355.1 uncultured Syntrophomonadaceae bacterium
ATTGCATAAAAAAATCCAGCAACTCTTCTTTTTGCTGCTGGACAATAGCTTTTTCCACCCATTCCAGCTGACGGCGATACTCTCTCAAATAAGGGAGAATAGCCTGGCTATTATCAAAACAGATATTTTGCCACATTTTAGCCGAACTTGCGGCTACCCGGGTGGCATCTCGAAAACTTCCTGCCGCTAAAGATAAAGCCAGCTCTTTATCCGTCCCCTTAGCAATAGTTTTAATAAGAGCCGCTGCCAGCAAATGGGGCAAATGACTGACAGCAGCTACTATTTGGTCATGCTTTTGAGGGGAAAGTATGATTACTTCTCCCCCCATATCTTTGACTAGTGAGGTGACTTGCTCCATAGCTGTGCGAGATGTTTTGGATGTGGGAGTTAAAACATAAGCAGCGTTTTCAAAAAGAAAAGAATCAGCCGCTTCTATCCCTTGGTGTTCTGAGCCTGTCATCGGATGACCCGGAACAAAAAAAACATCAGAAGGTAATATCCTCTCCATAGTTTCAGTCACAGCCTGTTTGGTGCTGGCCATATCTGTAACCACTGTCCCTGCGAGCAAAACTTCAGCCAGAGAAGGTGCTATTTTTATAGTTTCTGCACACGAAAGGGCCAAAAACACCAAATCTGCCTTTTCTACTCCTGCCCTCAGAGAGGTATAACCTTGTTCAATAACTTTCATTTTTAGAGCTTTCTCAATTACAGCAGGGTCACTGTCAACGCCTATTACTTTTCGATTGCCTGTATTACTTTCTTTTATACTCAGGGCTAATGAACCTCCCATAAGACCTAAGCCTACCACCGCAACAATTTCGTTTTTCATCCCCATCAAACCTTCCCATTCTATATCTTTCTTCCTATTGCTGGTGCTAAAAGTTGCAATTCTTGCATTAAGCGAGTAAATTTTTTAGGGTTCAAAGACTGGGAACCATCACATAAAGCTTCCACCGGGTTGGGATGTACCTCAATCATTAAGCCATCAGCTCCAGCAGCAAGGGAAGCTTTGCTCATCGCAGGAACCAAACGCCAACTGCCTGTACTATGGCTGGGATCAACAATAATCGGAAGATGACTCAACCGCTTAACGATTGGAATGCAACTTAAATCCAAAGTATTACGAGTATAAGTTTCAAAAGTGCGAATTCCTCGCTCGCAAAGAATAACCTCATGGTTACCTTCGGACATAATATACTCAGCAGCCATAAGCCATTCTTCAATGGTAGCCGAAAGCCCTCGCTTTAGCAAAATGGGCTTGTCTAGGCGCCCCAATTCTTTTAGCAAAGAAAAGTTTTGCATATTGCGAGCTCCTACTTGAAGAATATCGACATACTTAGCTATTAGTTCTACCGCATGCTGACTTGTAACTTCAGTAATTATCGATAAACCAGTTTCAGCACGAGCTTCTGCCAATAGTTTTAAGCCTTCTTCCTCCAAGCCCTGAAAACTATAGGGAGAAGTGCGCGGTTTAAAGGCGCCTCCTCTTAAAACAGTAGCACCGCTTTTGGCTACTAAGCAAGCTACTTCAAAAAGCTGTTCTCTGGATTCTACCGCACAGGGACCAGCTATTACCACAAGCTTTTCTCCACCAACAGAAATACCATTAATTTTATAGACAGAAGACTCTTTCTTGAATTCCCGACTTACAACCTGAAACGGCTGCGTAATAGTAACCAATCTTTCTACACAATCCATAGCTTCCATCCCCGATAAAATATCTTTTTCCCTTTCTCCTTCACTCCCAATAACCCCTATAATAGTACGATGTTTGCCTTTAGACAAATGAGTACCAAACCCTAATTCAGTAAGTCTTTTTGTCACTTTACTGATATCCTCTTCCTTCACCCCCGGATTCATTACTACTATCATAATCCATACTCCTCCTTATAGCAAATAATATAAAACCAATTAAAAACAAAAAACTTTCGCCCCTTAGGGACGAAAGCTATACTTCCGCGATACCACCCTGCTTGGAGAAGAAAATAAATTCTTCTGCCCGCCTCTGTTTCAAGGGTACGGCAGAAATTCAATTCCACTTATACCCACCTCCCTTTTAACGGTAGGAGACTCCGGCAAAGCCTACTGAGAATTCTTTCGCAAAATTCCTTTTGGTTCGCAGCTCCGGGGCGTATTCAATACCGGGATTGACATCTGGCTTCCACCGTTGCCAGACTCTCTATAGTCCTGCCACTAGTATCTACTCTTCCCTATCACAGCAATAAATATTATATTTGCTCACTATCTTACACTACTTGAGAAAGTTTGTCAAACTTTTTAACAGCGATTTTTTTACTAATGCTTTTCTTGCACAACTTCATTCATTCTGATTTCTAGCGGTTTGATTTCTTGCCATAGAGAACCTGCAGGGTTTAAAACATCCATTTCGTAGTCTTCAACAAAGCGATTAAATACTTCAAGTTCAACTTCATCCTCATAGAGAACCTCATCAACTCCATTTTCTTGGTAGGTCATTTTGTAATAAATATCTCCCCCAAGTAGTCTCTTAGAGTAGAGAACAAAATGACCTCTACTGTAACCGTCAATGGATGTATCCCCCATCACGGGGAGACGTGTTCCCTTTCTGATATAGTCAGCCACGAGGAAAAGATACATCTCTTCATGTTTTTCTCGGTCTATCTTAAAATTAAATAAAGTGCTCTCTAAAACTGAGACTCCCATTTTACATCCTCCTTTTAAAATCTAACATTATAATGTTAGGGGAGCCGTTTTCCCTTTCTAGTTAGGGAGGCCTGTCCCCTTTTCGATAATAATGACACGGTTTTCTTCACACCCAATTACACTATATCATATTTTCGATACGTAGCAAACACTTTTTTATTCGTAATCTTATTACTCTAAATAAAGAGCTCCGCAATTTGCACAGAATTAGTGGCTGCTCCTTTACGGATATTGTCTGCGACAACCCACATATTAAGGCCATATTGTACTGAAGGGTCAGCTCGTAAGCGACCAACAAACACTTCATCTCGTCCATCCAAATAATAAGGCATGGGATATTCTGTCTTAGCCGAGTTATCAATTACGACTATACCTGCGGCTTCTTCTAAAATACACTGGGCCTTTTCTATCGAGAGAGGTCTTGCAAACTCCACATTAACAGATTCAGAATGCCCGTTTATCACTGGAACACGCACTGTAGTTGCTGTAATTTTAAGTTGTGGCAAATTCATGATTTTGCGAGTTTCATTGATCATCTTCATTTCTTCTTTGGTATAGCCATCTTCCACAAAGACATCCAGCTGTGGCACTAAATTAAAAGCTATCTGGTGAAATCTTTTAGCTCCGCCATAGGGCAAGTTTGCAGGAACTACTTCACTGTCTTCCAAAACGGCTCTAGACTCCCGCAGAAGACCGTCACAAGCTGCCTTTCCTGCTCCGGACACTGCCTGGTAAGTAGATACCACCACTCGTTTTAAGCCAGCTGCTTTATGGAGCGGATACAGGGCTACTACCATCTGAATAGTAGAGCAGTTAGGATTGGCAATAATCCCCTTATGTTCTCTGGCTGCCTCTGGATTGACTTCCGGCACTACTAAAGGGACATCAGGCCTCATGCGGAAAGCGCTACTGTTATCAATAACCAAAGCCCCTTTTTTAGCTGCCTCAGGAGCTAAAGTTTCACTTATAGATGTCCCTGCACTGAAAAAGGCAAAATCCACGTTTTCAAAAGATGCAGCATTGGCTTCTTCTACAATGAGTTCTCTCCCCTTAAACTGAATAGTATTCCCTGATGATCTGTGGGAAGCTAAAAGTTTTATGTCACTGATAGGGAATTCCCTTTCTTCCAGAACTTTAAGAAAAGTCCTACCTACCATACCTGTGGCTCCCACTACAGCAACGGTATATTTTTTCATCTATAATCCTCCCCCTACTTCTCTCAATTTTCCTGTTTTAAAGCTAGAAAAAACCTTGTGAGCAAAAGGCAAGCGATCCCTAGGAATTAAGTTCTCTATTCCATCTTATGTTGGTATCTCTTAGCATTTGCATTACTTTCCTCATTCTTTTTTTAGCTATTGTTAATCCAAAACACCTGAGAAGACAAACTCTGCAGGCCCTTCCATGAAAACACGCCCGTCCTCCGACCATATAATTTTCAAAGAGCCTCCGGGCAAGTTAACTTTCACTTTGCGATCTGTAAGACCATTTAAAACAGCTGCCACAACAGTAGCGCAGGCACCAGTGCCACAGGCAAGAGTAGGTCCTACTCCTCGCTCAAAAACCCAAACCCTTACTTCTTCTCTATTAATAACCTGCACAAATTCTACATTGGTCTTTTCGGGGAAAAAAGAATGTCTCTCTAAAAGCGCCCCCACCCCTGTTAGATCTTCCTCAGGATCCTTAGTCACAAAAATAATACAATGTGGGTTTCCCATAGAAACAGCCGTAAATTCATAAACCTGTCCGGCCGCAGTTATTTTTTCTGCTATCACCTGACGAGAATCCCCCGTCACAGGGATATGAATACTATCTAAAACAGGTTCACCCATATCTACCTGGATTAAAGAAGCTTTCCCTTGTTCTGTTTTCATGCGAATAAACCTTACATCATTTAAAGTCTCAATAGATAGAGCATCAGAAGCAGTTATACCTTTATCAAAAACATATTTAGCCAAACAGCGAATAGCATTACCGCACATCTCTGCCTCACTACCATCACTATTAAAAATACGCATAGCAAAATCGGCCTTCTGTGAAGATCTTAGAAAAACCAACCCATCAGCTCCCACACTAAAATTGCGCTGGCAAACTTCCTTAGCTAACTCAGGCGCTTTTTCTAAATCAAAGTTTTTCTCCCGGTCGTCTATAATAATAAAATCATTACCTAGACCATGCATTTTAGTAAACTTCAAGTTGTTCATTATATACATCTCCTAACAGCTTTGATAGTTAAAAGGAAAAAGGCTAATCGGTTTCTGCCGCTAGCCTTTTAATCTTTGAAGCAGTTAATTGCTACTTCAATAAATGATAATAATGCCCCCAGGCTTTAGAGCATACTTTTAATTTCTCCGGCAACACCAATAACTACCTCTTTATAAGGTATTATC
>CAZLTH010000140.1:0-5052 GCA_964562355.1 uncultured Syntrophomonadaceae bacterium
TTCTTTTTTGACACGGCCTTGATTCTTCAGACGTGAATCGCAAACCTTGCAACTTTAAACCCAAGTATCTTCATCAATCCAACCACTTAGTGAACTTAAAAGAAAGATTAACTCGTTACCCCTCTTCGTCTCTTTATCTATTCGTCTTTTCGCCTCTTCATCTCTTTATCTCTTCATCTATTGACCTCGTCTACGTAGTTACCATAATCTTATGACTGTCAAGTAAAAAAGAATAAAGCTTTTTTGTTTGCTCCATACTTAAAGTCCCTGCCCCACAGGCAGGTGTCAGCAACCATTGCGCTTGAAGCAACTTTTCAGGCACACCCTGTGAAACCAGTGCTTCACAGTATTCTTGAAATTTCTTCTGTAATTTTACGGTTGTTGCAGTTTCTAAATCTTTAGCATCGGTAGGAATAAGACCCCAAGCCAGTGTTCCTCCTCCTTGCAGAAAATCAGTTAAATAGTCAGAGTAAGTTAAAAGAGAGGAAAAATAATCATACATGTCAACGTTTATTATATCCGGTTTTGCTTCAAAAACAAGCGACCAATCAACTTCTGCGCAAGCATGCACACCCACCTGTGCTCCAGCTTTCTTAACAACATAAAAAAGATAAGCTAGTGCTTCCCGAATACTCCCACCGGAAAGACCTATAGTCGAAGATTGACCGTAGCTACATATGCCGGGATCATCAAAAAAAATAATTATTGGGTGATTAAATTTATGTAATTCCTCTATCTGCCATAAAGCTTGCACTGCCAAACTCTGGAGCAAAATATCTCTTAATTCTTCATCATAAAAACAGGGGATTCCTTGGCTATCAAAAACCTGTAGACCAATGGTCACCGGTCCGCTTACTTGACCTTTTACAAACCTAGTTTTAGGAGTAGAATCATTGATTAAATAGTTTTTAAAAGCATAAAAACCCTTCGCAGTGTCTTCAGAAAAAACAAAATCTGAAAAATCCTTACTGTTATCTTGGATTATTTTTGAAGCTGCCTCGTAAAAAAAAGTTACTCCTTCAATCCAGTCTTCCCGGTCATTATTAAAAAAATACTTTTCGCCTCGCAAACTGACCAGACCAAACTTAATCAAAGGATATAGGTACTGCTGTACAAAGCCTTCTTCCCCTCCTCGCTGGGGAAGCTGTGGCCAGTGCGGTATTTCCGGCAAATAATTAAAAACAAACTCTACAGCCTCTTTGCTTTCCACAAAAGGCAAACTACCTATGCCAGTAGCCAAACCCCACGGTTTCTGCATATTATCTCACTCCTCGTTCCTCTAACATCTAATCCCATAATCCCCAAAATGTTATAAATCAATGCCTTCAAAAAAGAAAATTCCTATAGAATCAAGTTAAGAGACGATGGACGCTGATGTATATGATTTTTATGATTTGCGTTGATTTTTTATATGATGATTTTATCATATTCTAATCATAGTAATCAGCGTAAATCAGCGTCTAATATTTTTTTAAAAGAAAAATCCTATAAACTTGAATTAAAATCATGCTGTTTTTTTTCATACAATAGACCATACTCCACACTATCTACCAAGGCAATCCAACTGGCTTCAATAATATTAGCCGAAACCCCAATAGTACTCCAGCTTTTTGTTTGGTCACGAGATTCAATCAAAACTCTGACCAAGGCTCCTGTACCATCTTTGCCGTCCAGTACTCGCACTTTGAAGTCTACTAATTTTATTTTCTTCAGTGCCGGATATACTTGTTCAAGTGCCTTTCGTAAAGCATGATCTAGAGCGTTAACAGGACCATTACCTTCAGCTGCCGTCAGAAATACCTGCTTGGCAACTCGTATTTTTACAGTAGCTTCCGTGATTACATCGTTATAGGTACGTCTTTCTGTAATTACTCTAAAACCTTCCAGCGCAAACAAGGGGTTATATAGTTTTAAAGTTTTCCAAACCAAGAGTTCAAAGGAAGCATCGGCTCCTTCAAACTGGTAGCCTTTATATTCCAGTTGTTTAACTTTCTCTAAAAGTTCTTTGACTTCCGGCAAATCTTTATCTAAGTTGATATTATAGGAGCATAACTTGTGGAAAACATTGCTCTTTCCGGATAGTTCCGAAATTAATATCCTGCGCCTATTTCCCAAGTAGTCAGGCTCTACATGCTCATAAGTAGATGTATTTTTTAAAACAGCATCAACATGCACCCCACCCTTGTGGGCAAAGGCATTTTTGCCGACATAGGGAAGGTTGTGCCCATGCTTTAAGTTAGCTATCTCGGCAACAAACCTAGAAAGCTTTGTTAAGTTTTTAAGCATTTCCGTATCAACACAGTCAATGCCCAGTTTAAGTTTTAAACTAGGTATAATTGTACATAAATCGGCATTCCCACAGCGCTCTCCGTAGCCATTTATGGTACCGTGTATCTGGATAAAATTCATTTCTACCGCAATAAGAGAATTAGCAACAGCTACACCGCTGTCATTGTGGGCATGCAAGCCCAAAGGAGTTCCAATTACTTTTTTGACCGCTAGGATAATCTGCTGCAACTCTGACGGGAGAACACCCCCATTGGTGTCGCATAAAACAATTTTATCAGCCCCACCTCTTTGGGCAGCCCTTAAAGTTTCCAGCGCATAGCCAGGATCGCTACGATAACCGTCAAAAAAATGTTCAGCATCATAAATTACTTCTCGCTTATGCATTTTCAGGTAGTTGACACTTTCTTCAATCATGACTAAGTTCTCATCTAAAGTAGTTTGGATAGCCTCAATAACATGTAAATCCCATGACTTTCCAAATATTGTTATAGTTTTCGTATCAGCCTCTAACAGACAACGCAGGTTGTGATCCTTTTCCGGCAAAGTTAAAGGTTTCCTAGTGCTACCAAAAGCAACCACAATACTCTTTTTGAGCCCCAAGTCTTTTACTTTTTTAAAAAAATCCATATCCTTTGGATTTGAACCAGGCCAACCACCTTCTATGTAAGTTATGCCAAAATCATCCAACTTTCTGGCAATTTTCAATTTATCGCTGACAGAAAAGGAGATGCCTTCAGCCTGCGAACCATCTCTCAACGTAGTATCATAAATTTCTATTTTTTTCTGCATACTCTCTCTCCTGTTCATTTAAAAAAAAATAAACTTGCAACATTATACTACAAGCATGTCGTAAGTGTCTATACTGTTGGTTGCCTTTGGCAATATATATTTATATAACTCTTAAAATCTCTAGTTTTCGGGGAAGAACCTCTACCTCCCAAGGAAGCGGTGGACCTTTTTCTCCATCTAGATCGGTTCTTATTTTTACAGGGCTACTGACAGAAAACTCTTTTGCCTGGAAGTAAAGAACATTACTATCTGTTATATGCTTTCCTGTTATTAATTTTAAGAATAAGTTCAGAAAATCAGCAGGGGAGCATTTTTTAAAAACAAGACAATCCAGCAAACCATCTGTAATAGAGGCCTCGGGCGCCAAGTGATTAAAACTGCCAGCAGACTTTCCGTTAAGGATTAAAAACAAAAAAGCTTCTCCCAAAAATATTTCTTTATCCTTAGCTTTAATTTTCATCTCCACAGCTTTGAGCTTGGATATCTCTAATATTCCTTTTAAATAATAGGCCAACATGCCTAAATTATTTTTTAATCTTTGATCAACCTTCTGACCAACATCAATCAAAACCCCTCCCGAGGCCACATTGATAAAACATGTATCTCCTAGTTTCCCCACGTCAATAAAGAAACTTTGATTCAATTTTATGTTTTCTATCCCCCACCCGGAAGTTCGTGTTAGTAGGTTGCCGGCAAGATCATTTGATGTTCCAGCAGGAATTATCCCCAAAGGGGGCAAAGAAACATGATTATATTTTAGTAAAGAATTTAAAACCATATTTAACGTGCCATCTCCACCGGCCACAAAAATATACTGGAAGTTGTTATTAGTGAGAATCGAAAAGAGCGCCTTTTCTTCGTAATACGTCCTTAATGGCACAATATGAATATTTCTGCTCTGAAAATAAGCTACTAAGCGGTCAAAATCAGAAATAGTTTTTCCTGTGCCAGACACAGGATTATAGATAAATAGTGCTTTTCGCATACTGAAAACTGCTCACTCCTGTTCCAATAACTTAAGAACTTCTCGAATATCCTCGCCGTACCCTTTATAATTTTCTACTGGAGTTTCTAGAATAAGGGGCAAGGTAGAAAAAAAATCATCTTTTATTAAATTTTTCAGACCCTCTCCTCCTATGTACCCCTGACCAATTCTCGCATGGCGGTCTTTGCCGCTACCCGGGGGAAAGAGAGCATCATTGAGATGCATCGCTTTGATTAGTTCTAAGCCAAAGTATTTATCTAGAGTATCTTTTAAATCCAGTACCACCTCTTGTTCTCGAAAATCCCACCCGGCTGCAAACAAGTGACAGCTATCAAGACATATCCCTAAATTGGGGTGTCGACCGAGATTATCAACTATTATCTTTAAATCTTTGAGCAGACCAATTTCTGAACCTGAACCAGCCATCGCCTCCAATAAAAGAATACACTGCCCCTTGAAATCGCCTAGTTTTTCCTCTAAAACAGCTGTTATCTTTTTTATACCTTCCTGGCGATCTTTGTTTCTCCCCGGGTGAACAACCAAATATTCTGCTCCTATTCTTTCTCCCCTGAGCAAATCTTTGCCTACAATCTCCAGAGCAAAATCATAAACACTTTTTTTTTCTGCTGCCATATTAACTGTGTAAGGAAGGTGTCCCACAATTGGAAAAATATTTTTTTCTGCTCTGATTTTTGAAAAAAGATCTATTTCAGCCGTTTCTATACGGCGAGCCTTCCCCCCCCTAGGATTACGAGTAAAAAACTGGAATGTATTTCCTCCTATTTCTTCCGTCATACTACAAGCTTTATCCAAGCCTTTAGAAATAGAAATATGTGCACCTATTCTTCTCATAAAGCAACTCCTTATTTAAGTGAGTGACTAAGTGACTATCCTATTGAAGCTAACTAATTTGCATTATTTTTCAGACGAGAATGTCACAAAGTAACAAGGCAGCGAACCACGGATAGACACGGATGAACACGGATTAG
>CAZLTH010000141.1:0-5021 GCA_964562355.1 uncultured Syntrophomonadaceae bacterium
ATACTAAGGAAACAAGCTATAAAGTATTAAAAAATGATAAGGAGATTAAAAAATGCTTACTCGCTTTAGACCTACCCTTTCTTCCTTGTTTAGTGGAGAAAAAAACTTAAAAATAAAAAGCGATGACCATGACGCCGAAAAAAAGTTAAAAGAGTTCTTGGCATTCCTTTTGTCGAAAAACTTTAGTGCAGACAAACAATCTCTCGTAATTATTTGTATCGGCACAGATCGTTCTACTGGTGATTCTTTGGGTCCTCTTATAGGAACTGCCCTTAAAAAGCGTCTGCCCTCTTTTCCTCTTTATGGAACGTTAGATGATCCTATTCATGCCGTCAACCTGTCCCAAAAATTAAACGATATTAAGAAAACCAATGTTAATCCCTTTATAATCGCCATAGACGCCTGTCTTGGCCATTCAAAAAGTGTGGGTAAAATAGACGTAGGGACAGGACCCTTGCAACCTGGTGCCGGGGTAAATAAATCTCTACCCCCTGTAGGCGATCTTTATATCAGCGGTATTGTGAATGTGGGCGGTTTTCTTGAATATTTTGTATTACAAAACACTCGACTATATATAGTTATGACTCTGGCAGAAAAAATAACCTCCAGTCTTTACGGCGTCATAACAACTTCTTTAAGAGAAAGAAACCATGTTTTTAAAAACAGACACTAAAAACAGCTATTCGTATCAATTTAATGCTAAAGTATATTTAGGATAAGTCTTTATCCTTTACTCTTTCTTTTTTTTCTCTTTTTTTACTGGGATTACCAGGATCAGTCATTAAACATTTCCCATCAAAAAAAGAATCTTCTTCTACTATTACCTTGGCGGAGCATATATCACCTCGTAAAAACCCACCTTTTTTTAATTCTAAAGTGTTCCTTATTACAACATTTCCTGTTATTTCACCCATAATAATTAAATTTCCAGCTTCTATTTCAGCATTAACCCTTCCTTCTTCTCCCACAATAACATTTCCTGGTGTTACTATTTTCCCTTGTACAAATCCATCTACTCTTATTATTCCTGTAGCTTCCAACATTCCTTCTAACTTAGTTCCCTGTCCTATAATAGTTGTTATTTTTTCAGATGATTCACTTCTTTTAAACATCTTCAATGCCTCTCTTTTATTCCATATAGTCCTGCGGATTTATTCTCTTTCCTTTAAAATGAATTTCGTAATGTAGGTGTGGTCCTGTGCTTCGACCACTGTTACCTACATATCCTATAACTTGTCCTTTTATAACCTTATCTCCTTCCGAGACAGCAAATCCATTTAAGTGTGCATAAAAAGTTTGCCTATCGTAACCATGGTCAATGATAATTAATCTTCCCCAGCCAAGAAGTCGGCTTGTTTTTACAACTACCCCATTAGCTGCAGCCAAGACTTTTGTGCCTCTAGGAGCAGCAATATCAACACCACCGTGGAATTCCCAGCGACTAGTAAAAGGAGAGCGCCGATACCCAAATGGAGATGTCAGCCTTCCTATAACTGGCCATATAGAGGGAGTGTGTGCCATAAGCTCTTGATGGTTCTCTGCTATTTCAAGAAGATTTTGCAATTCTTGTACTTTTTCTTGAAAATACTCGTTTAAATTCACCTTCATCTCGTTGTCAATTATACCAGAATTGTCTCGATAGTTACCCCTACTGACAAGTAAGCGTAGTTCCGTGGTAACTACCTCCTCTGATCTTCTGCTATTTTCTTCTGTTTCTTCTGTTTCTATTTCCAGTATTTCTTTAACTTCGGTTGTTAGACTTTCTAATTTTTTCATCTGATAAACAAGGTCTTGTGTATGTATATTTAATTTTCTTATTTCCTCTTTGTGTCTACTGTTTGTTTGTTTTAATTGATTAATCTCTACTGTTTTTTCTATTGTATAAGCAGACATATAGTGATAAGAGTGTATAAAAACAAATGAAAAGGTTATAAATACTAATATGAGTGCGCTTACAAGCTTAAGTAAAAATAGCGGCAACTTAATGTTTATAGCATTATTTCCTGTATGAGAAATTAAAAGTAATGTAATTTCTTTTTTTTTATTCAACTGCATAACCTCTTTTGTTTCACGTGAAACATTTAAAATAATAACTAAGTTAGGCTGTAACACGCTAAACTAAAATTTAAATGCGAGCTTAGTTACACGGCATAATAGGAAGTCTATAAGTAAATAAGAATAAACCACGATAAAGACAAGTTGTGGTCTTTACTGACTTATTCACTTATCAACTACTATTATTATTATTCCTACACCAATAAATTGGCAATCCTGTCTAAGTCTGTTGCATTAAAATAAAATATTTCCACTTTTCCTCCCTCTTTAGAAATATTCGTCTTTACTTTTACTTGGCAACCAAAATAATGACACATTTTTTCTTCTAACTCTACTATAAAAAAATCTTTTTCCGCTTTTCTTTCCCTGCTCTTTTTATTCTTATTTTTAATTTCTTCCTTTTTTTTAGCTCTTTTTATATTATTAACCATTTCCTCTGTAGAACGCACAGAAAGATCTTTCTCTATAATTTCAGAAACAATAAAATCTATTTCTTCTTTTGTATCCACTGATAAAAGAGTACGAGCATGTCCAACAGATATCTTCCCATCTACTATTTTTTCTAAAATCTCTTCCGGTAATTTTAGAAGACGCAAGATATTAGTGATAGCTGGACGACTTTTAGAAATTCTTATAGCTAATTGTTCCTGTGTAAAATTAAAATCATCCAAAAGTTGTTTATATGCCCTTGCTTCCTCTATGGGATTTAAATCTTCTCTCTGTAAATTTTCAATCAATGCTATTTCCAACGTTTCAGCAGAAGAAAGTTCTTTTATAACTGAGGGAATAACACTAAAACCTGCTAGCTTAGCCGCCCTATAGCGTCTTTCTCCAGCAACTAAAAAATATTTATCAGTCTTATTTTTAGATAATATAATAGGTTGCAATAAACCGTGTTCTTTAATAGACTCAGCTAACTCTTGCAGTTTTTCTAAAGAAAAACTGCGTCTTGGTTGCCAAGGATTGGTTTGTATTTTACTTACTTCAACTTCTATTATTCTTCCTTTATTTTTTTCTTTTTTTCTCTCCTCATTGTTCTCATCCGTAAAAGAAGTATTAGAATCATCAACAGGTAAAAGAGCAGACAAACCTTTTCCTAATCTCTTTTTTTTCATCTATTAATCACTTCCCTAGCTAATTCTTGATAAGCTATCGCTCCCTTAGATTTTGGATCATAATCTATAATTGACAAACCATGGCTGGGAGCTTCACTTAATCTGACATTGCGATGAATAAATGTATTATAAACAATTTCTCCAAAATATTTTTTTACTTCTTCAACTACCTGTCGAGCAAGATTTATCCTGCTATCATACATAGTCATAAGAACACCTTCTAGACGTAAAGTAGGATTTAAGTGTTTACGTACTAATTCAATAGTCTTCACAAGTTGTCCTAAGCCTTCTAAGGCATAATATTCACATTGAATAGGTATAATAACTGATTCAGCTGCTGTTAAGGCATTAACAGTTAGCAGTCCTAAAGAAGGAGGAGAATCTATTATTATATACTGGTATTTATCCAAAACGTTTTCGATTATTTTTTTTAAACGTACTTCCCTAGACATAGTAGCTACCAATTCTACCTCTGCTCCTGCCAACTGAATAGATGCAGGAACTATATCAAGATTTTTAACGGTAGTTTTTTTAATTATCTTATCTAAAGGATAATCGTTGATAAGTGCATCATAAATACAGTTTTTTATATGTTTTTTATCCAAACCAATACCGCTAGTAGCATTACCCTGGGGATCAATATCCAACAAAAGAACTTTATAAGAAAGTTGTGCCAGACAAGCACTAATATTTACAGCTGTAGTGGTTTTACCTACACCGCCTTTTTGGTTGGCAATCACAATTATTTTTGCCATATTATTTTCCTCCCTGAATATTTAACCTTTGCCTCCGACTAATACTTGTTCTATTTTATTCAGAGAAGTCCTCTTTTTTATTCTGTTTAAACTTCTTATTTTTTCCCTCTATTATTGTTCTTTTTATTTTGTTGATAAACCCATTGATTTTCAAATTCTTCAAAAACCCTTATTACAGCCTGATGAGACATTATTAAACCTTCTCTTTCTTCTTTAGTCATTCTTTCCGCCAAATTATTGAAGCGTAAAGAACGACGCTGAAAAACCAGTCCTGCCAGTTGACGCCCATAAGATGTTAAAATAACTCTTACCACCCTACGATCATTAATATCTCCCATTCTCTTCACTAGATTCATCTTTACCAACCTATCTACAAGGCGAGTAGCAGCACTTTCTGTCATATAAATTTCTGAACTTATTTCTCCCATAGTCATACTATCATTTAATAGTAAAACTAGTAAAGCGTTTACTTGTCCAGGAGTAACTCCAAGACCTGTCAACTCTCTAATTTCTTCCACAGATAAATAATGCATTAATTTAGGAAATAGTTTTTGTATTTCACTTACAAATAATTCTATTTTTTGTTCTTTCATTTTTCTATCCATTCCTTTCGCTTAGCTCGACCTAATTTTTAATACTGACTATTAATTTTTTTAAAAAATATTTTATATATTTTAAAAAGAAAATTAATTCAAATAATATAAATTAGTGCCTTCGGATACTTGGTTAACAATTTCTTGCCTTTGAAAAAGAAAATTCCTATAAAATTAAAATAATTTATTATTATATTTTTTTGTCATAACTCTTTTATATAAAGTAGAAGATGTTATGGGTGATAAAAAAATTTTCTCATCAGTAATTACAAATGAATTACATCTTCTATAAGTACATATCTCTTCCAAAAAAGAATGTTGAATTAATTCCCTGTTACAAGGCTTATTTCCTGTTTTGTTATTAAAAATTACTATTATTTCTTTTTCTGGAATATTTATATTTTTACCTAAATGTACATACATTTTTTTATTTCCTTTTCTTTTTATTATTTATAATTTGCAAAATAAGCATTTTTTTTCTTCTAAAAGAGCATATACTCCAC
>CAZLTH010000142.1:0-5020 GCA_964562355.1 uncultured Syntrophomonadaceae bacterium
GTGGGACAGCGTTCTAGACATTCGCCACAGGATTCACAGGTGGATTCGGCTAAAGGTATATCTCCCATAGAGCTAACCCGGGTTGTGTTACCACGGTGAGTAAAATCGATGGCTGCTACACCGTTAATTTCAGTACAAGTACGCACACAAATGCCGCATAAAATACAACGTGTGTAGTCAATAGAGAAAAACGGATTAGAAGTATCTGCCGGAATATCACTCATGCTGCGCCGCAGGCGAGAAAGACGCTCTGGCGTAATACCAGCAAAAGCTGATACTTTTTGCAAGGCACAGTCATTATTACTTGCACAGGACTGGCAATCCGGATTATGATTAATCAGAACCATTTCGACCAAAACCCTGCGTAGTTCAGATACATAAGGTGAGTCAGTTACAACAATCATATTTTCTTCAACTAGAGCACGACAGGCAGTGATCATCTTGCCATTGATTTCTACCATACAGACACGGCAACCTCCAAAAGTAGGCAGGTCGGGATGGTAGCAGAGGTTGGGAATGTAAATACCTGCTGCTGTAGCAGCTTCTAAGACTGTAGAACCTTCTGTTGCCATGACTTTTTGATCATCAATAAAAAGCGTAATCATTTTTTCACCTCTTCCAGAATAGCTGTTTTTTGTTGTCCAGTAAGTCGAATAATAGCATTAAACTTATCAGGACAGGTATCAATACAGATACCACACTTGTTACATTTAGCTTGTTCTATTATATGGGGCACTTTTTTCTCGCCACTTATGGCATTTTCAGGGCATTCTTTCCGACAAAGACCACAGGCTTTGCATTTTTCACTATCAATGTGGTAAATGATAAGCTCTTTACAATAGAGAGCAGGACAGCTTTTATCTTTAATATGGGCTTCATATTCAGAGCGGAAGTAACGCAAAGTACTTAACACTGGATTGGGAGCACTATTTCCTAGGCCGCATATGGAACTTGTTATGATTGCTTTACCCATTTCTTCAAGCAACAACAGGTCTTCCATAGTAGCTTTGCCTGTAGTGATATCTTCCAGTATTTTTAACATTTGCTGTGTACCTTCCCGACAGGGTGTACATTGACCGCAAGATTCATTTACAGTAAATTGTAGAAAGTATCTAGAAATATCTACCATGCATGAAGTTTCATCTAATACCACCATACCACCAGAGCCCATCATTGCGCTAGCCTTGAGCAAGGAATCAAAATCTACTTCTAAATCAAGCATTTCTTTCGGTAAACAGCCACCAGAAGGACCGCCGATTTGGACAGCTTTAAATTCGTTACCGTCCAATGTCCCACCACCGATATCAAAAATTATTTCTCGCAGCTTCACTCCCATGGGAACTTCAATCAGACCGTTATTTCTGACTTTTCCAGTTAAAGCAAATACTGCGGTACCTGAACTGGTTTCTGTGCCTGTGTTAGCAAACAAATTTGCGCCACGGTTGATAATTTCAGGTATCAGGGCAAAGGTTTTAACATTATTCAAAGATGTAGGCTTTCCCCATAAACCTTCTGCTGTCGTGCGTGGTCTTGGCAGTGGTTTTGGCATACCGCGGAGACCTTCAATAGAGTAAACAAGTGCTGTAGATTCGCCGCAAACAAAAGCACCGGCCCCTTGGAATATCTTGATTTCAAAACTGAAATCTGTACCCATTATATTTTCCCCTAACAGTCCCCACTGTTTAGCCTGTTCTATGGCAATTTTTAAGCGAGCAACAGCTAGTGGGTACTCCGCACGTACATATATATAGCCTTGGCTGGCACCGATAGCATAGGCAGCAATAGACATTCCTTCCAGTACTGCATGTGGGTCACCTTCTAGGACGGAGCGATCCATAAAAGCACCTGGATCGCCTTCATCTCCGTTACAAATTATATATTTTGGCGTTCCAAGGGCCTTTTGAGCAGAAGCTAATTTCCTTCCGGTAGGGAATCCTCCCCCACCGCGACCGCGCAACCCGGAAGAAGTGATAACATTAACTATACTTTCAGGAGTAGAATCAAAAATAGATTTAGCTAGAGATTGATAACCTCCTGCAGCAAAATATTCACGAATTTCCTCTGGGTTGATCCGACCACAATTAGCAAGCACAATCCGCTGCTGATGATTATAAAAAGCAATCTCATCGTCGTTAGAACTGTGACTACCATCAGGATTTTCGTAGAGAAGGCGCTCTACAATCTTACCTTGCTCCAGAGTGGTCTCAATAATTTCAGCTACATCCTCAACTTTTACTTTGGTATAAAGGATTTCTTTATGTTGTTGCTCAAATCGTACCAGTGGTCCCACTTGGCAAAAACCGTGACACCCGCTAACAGTAACCCCGGCGTTATTCTCTTCCTTGGTCTTTTTTTCTTCCTCCTCGAAAAGTAGCGCAACATCGCAATAAATCCCTTTCTCTTTTATCATGCGCTGAAGTTCATTATAAACATCGAAAGAACCGGAAGCAACACAACCAGTACCCGCACAAACCAAAAAACGAGATTTTTGCCGGGCAAGCGCAACCTTACATTTTTCTCTGATCTCCGCTAAATGAGACGGAGAGTTTATCTGCTTTAACATACTTTTAATTACCCCCTTACAAGGTTCATGTTTGATGTGTATTATATGTTCCATGGAAAAACTATTCCTGATCAGCCTCACTAATAAGATTTTTTACCTGAGCAGGTTCCATTTGTGCATGTACTTTTCCATTGATAACAACTAGAGGGGCTAGCGCACATGAGCCAACACAAGCCACACGCTCTAAGCTATATTTGTAATCATCAGTAGTAGAACCACAATCTATGCCAAGCTGGTGTTCAAAAGACTCTATTAAGCGTGTAGCACCCTTTACATGACAGGCAGTACCATAGCATACTTTGATTTCATTTTCGCCACGGCGAGAAAAATAGAACTGCTCATAAAAAGTAGCAACTCCATATACTTGGCTTTCAGGGATAACTAGAAATCCAGCAATTGCTTTCAAAGCTTCTAGTGGCAGGTAGCCCAGAGATGTTTGAGCGTCTTGAAGAATAGGCACCAGCTCACTTCTTGTCCCTTCGTAGCGAGAAAAAACATTTTCGAGCTGGCAGTTACAAATTTCCATATTTCAACTACCTCCTTATTGATAATGTTATTTTTCTATTTGCTTTTCTTTTTCTCATTAATAATGGCAGTAAGTTCCTCTATTTTGTCTAATCCTGCTTTACATAAAGTGATGGTAGCATCTACATGACCCAATTTTCCACATAAAGCAATAGTATAAATGTCAGTACCGTCTTTGATGATTTTCAAAGCCACGTCTGCATAAGGGCAATCTACGCCCATGAAAACAGCTACATCATATTTGTTGTGACCGATAACCAAGTCGCCGTGATAGGGATTTATTTCTACGGCAGTTCTCATTTGAGGATAGTTAGGGCGGACATCCATTATGGGAAGTATTTCAGCTCCTATAGCTGCAGCCAGATCTCTTAGCACTCTGGCTTTTTCCGTGGCTCCTTCTTCCCAAGTCCAAAGAATGATACGTCCAGGAGTAAAAATAACAGGCTTCTTAGCACTAAGCAAGACTTCAGCAATTTTTTGCAAAGCTTCATTTTCCTGCACTAGTTGCTCTTCCATCAAAGCATTCCCTTTTTCTGGATGTGACATTGTTGATACCGGATCCGGAGACAACAATTGTTGGTAAGCATTATCCTCTTTGTAAGTAATCATTCCAATACCTCCTAAATTAAGAAAATTTCTAAAAGAGACAACATTTTTTCGACAACCGTTTCTTTCAACTATGAAAAATCAAACATCATGAGATTAAAAGGTGAAAAGGAGTAGACAACCTCGTACCCCTGTGACCCCTTTTCATCTCTTCGTCTTTTGCCCTCTTTATCTCGTCTAGCAATCACCTCCTGTTAAGTTGTATCCTCTCAGAGCTGCTGTAAATGTTAAAGCGGCTCCCACGAGCAAAGCCAAGCAGTGTAATGTTTAACTTTTGCGCCAACTCAATGCTTAGAGTTGTCGGGGCTGCTCTTGAGATTAGAATTGGAATCTTAAGTTTGGCAACTTTAGCTAGTATTTCAGAAGAGACTCTACCACTTGTCAGTAATATTTTATCATGAGTTGATATGTTGTTTTTTAAGCAAAGACCTAATAGTTTATCCACAGCATTATGCCTGCCTATATCTTCACAAAAATAAATCATTTCATCAGGAGAACAAATAGCTGCACTATGAGTACCTCCGGTTGTTTTGAAGATAACAGCTCTTTCTTGTAGAAGGCAAAGAAGGTTCTCTATCTGTTTAGGATTTAGGGATAGAGATGAAGTAATGGGAATGTTTTTTAAGGAATCAAGAACATTGAAAAAAATTGTTCCCTTACCACAACCTGAAGTAATAGTTCGCTTACCGTATAATTTCTCTGGCATTTTGCTACCATTTGTTTCTAAAAAAACAAAGCCTTGGTCAGTATCAACTCGGAGGGACTTAATGTCTTTAATGCTGTCAATTAAACCTTCTGAACGTAAAAAGCCAATAGCTAGCATATCTGTTAACTCCGGTGTGCATAGCAAGGTAACAAACTCTTCTTCATTCAGGTAGATAGTCAAAGGGACTTCTAAGACTATCCTATCAGCTAATTTAGTTAACTCTCTTCTATGTAAGCGTAGTATTTCTTTTTCTTCTATAGTATTACCCATATAATCCTCCTAGTGGAAAGGTATAACAACGAAGCTAACTAACTTGTATTATTCTTTATAAGAGAATGTCACAAAGTAACAAGGCAACAAACCGCAGATATACAAAGACAAACATGGATTAAGTTTTCAATTCTTAAAAGATTTATAGCTGAGTAGTTACGTTAAATACAATTATTTTACTTTGCTAAGCATAATAGAATAAAAGAGCAACTACATGGGATGAATTGGATGCTAGATAAAAACGTAACAAAGGCATTATACCAAATTTTTTAATAAAAGTACAGCTTTATAATTTTATAACTGCAATCCGCTTTTTTAAAATATCAACTACGAATAAGCTAATAATAAGC
>CAZLTH010000143.1:0-5009 GCA_964562355.1 uncultured Syntrophomonadaceae bacterium
AAACCAGCTTATCTTCTTGACGAAGTAAAAAAAAAAGAATAGAATGAAATAGTGAACAAAATTTTAACGAACCGGAGGGTAATATGACTTATCAAGAACAATCTCTGGCCATCGGCCTCCTTCTTTTTCTAGGTTTCATAGGGGGAATACTGGCTCAAAAAATCAAAGTACCGTCCATTACCGGCTATGTCCTGGTAGGACTGTTATTGGGGCCATCTTTTTTGAATTTTATCTGTCCGGAAATGATTCAATCGCTGGGTATCATAAAGATACTGGGCATTTCCACTATTGCCTTGATCGTCGGGGGAGAGTTGGAAATTAACAAAATCAAGGTTTTGGGGAAAAGCGTTCTCTGTATTTCTACATTACAAGTTCTGGTAGCCTTTGTCACCGTTTTTCTGGCTCTTTTCTTTATTTTAAGGCTGCCTCTACCCATAGCCGTTCTCCTAGGAGCTATAGCCACGACCACCGCTCCCTCTGCTATTATTGCTGTTATCAGTGAACTTAAAGCCAAAGGAACCATGACTAGCACCCTTGTCGGTGTAGTAGCCTTCGCTGACACCCTATGTATAATTTTATTTGGCATTGCCTTAGCTGTAGCCAGTACCCTTGTCGCCGACACCTCCGGTGGAGGTCCTTTAGCTGCTCTCATGCTGCCGGCTGTAGAACTAGTAGGTTCTATCGGATTAGGAGCATTATCAGGCTATCTTTTAACTCATCTTTGCTATAAAAATGTCCCCAAAACCTATACTCTCACCCTGCTCATATCTTTTGCTTTTTTAAACAGCGGCGTAGCTTACCTTTTTCATCTTTCCCCTCTGCTAGTTAATATGGTGACAGGGTTTGTCGTAGCTAATACGCATGCACGTCCACGCCATATTTTTAATGTTCTGGAAGAAGTGGAGTTTCCCATCTTTGTCGTTTTCTTTGCTTTGGCTGGTGCAGCACTGCACCTGCAGGTACTTATAGATAACTGGCTTATTGTACTAGTTTATTCTGTATTCAGAGTCGCAGGCATGGCTGGGGGTGCTTACCTAGGAGCTTATCTTTCCAGCAAGGAAAAAAATGTGCGCCGCTATCTAGGACTGGCTATTTTTTCGAAAGCAGGAATTGGCATCGGTTTTGTACTGATGGTGCAAGCTAGGCTGCCAGAACTTGCTGCGCTTGTCACCGCTGTAGAACTGTCAGCCATCGTTATTTTTCAACTTCTCGGTCCCCTAGGAATAAAATATGCTCTGACCGCAGCCGGAGAAGTAGAAGTCGAAAAGCGCATGCCGGCAACATAAATTAGAGGTGGGAGGTGGGAAGTTGGAGGTTAGAAGTTGAAAACGCCAATCCCCGTTCCAACCTCCAAATTAGCTTCCTTCTCTTAACCTCTTAACCCCTTAATCTCGTCTCCTTTTAACCTTTTAACCTTTTTATCTTTAATCCTATTAAGCAATCCTCCAGCCAATATAATCTCCACCTGACGTCGGGACAGACCATGCTGCAACGCAAAATTATCTCCGTTAGATAAACGAGTCAAGATAACCTTATCTCCTTTAAGCTGGGAAGGCAAATCTTTAATTACCAGAAGATCCCCAACTAGCAAAGCGTCATAATCTTCTTCTCGCAGAAAAGTTAATGGCAAAATGCCGAAGTTAACCAAATTAGCCCGGTGAATACGGGCAAAAGACTTTACCAAAACAGCTTTTATCCCCAAATACATCGGCGCCAGTGCAGCATGTTCCCTGCTAGAACCCTGCCCATAATTATACCCTCCGAGAATGAATCCGCCCCCTTTTTCTTCGGCCCGACTAGCAAAGTCTGGATCTGTTCCCGCAAAAACATACTGGCTGATAGCCGGTATGTTAGACCTTAAGGGTAAAACTTTAGCCCCCGCCGGCATAATATGATCGGTGGTAATATTATCCCCTGTTTTAAGCAGTATTTCTCCCTGTACATCTTCGCTTATCGCCTCTTTTAAAGGAAGCGGTTTGATATTAGGGCCTCTCTTTACTTCTATGGAGCTGCCGTCTCGCACAGGAGGAATAATCATACCATCATCCAGTATAAATTTCTCCGGCAGAGGGATAGGACTGTATTTGCCCAACTCCCGGGGGTCTGTCAAAACTCCCTGTAAAGCCGTAGCTACAGCTGTTTCCGGACTTACCAGATAAATGCCGGCATCAACCGTGCCGCTCCTACCGGGGAAGTTGCGATTAAAAGTACGCACAGACACCCCTCCCGACGGTGGCGACTGTCCCATCCCAATACAGGGGCCACAGGTGTTTTCCAGAATACGCACACCGGCTGCTACCAAATCAGCCAAAGCACCGTTGCGAGCCAGCATCTCCAGCACCTGCTTGGAACCGGGAGAAATGACCAAACTTATTTCCGGATGAACCTTTTTCTCTCGTAAAATTTGAGCCACCTGCATGAGGTCAGCATAGGAAGAGTTGGTACAACTACCTATAGCTACCTGGTCTACTTTTATTTCTCCCACTTCTCTTACCATAACCACCGCATCAGGACTGTCCGGTTTAGCTACCAGAGGCTCTAATTTGCTCAAATCTATGCTTATTATTTCATCGTATGCCGCTCCCTTATCTGCCAATATTTCCTGGAAATCTTTTTCTCTCCCTTGAGCTTGCAGAAATTCCCGTGTTATATTGTCGGCAGGAAACAAAGAAGTAGTAGCCCCCAGTTCTGCCCCCATGTTGGTAATAGTAGCTCGTTCCGGCACAGAAAGAGTTCCCACTCCTTCACCGGCATATTCAATTATTTTGCCTACACCACCCTTAACTCCCAAACGACGCAAAACCTCCAGTATGATGTCTTTAGCCGTAACCCAAGGAGACAGATAATTTTTCAATTCTACTTTGACTATCCGGGGCATAAGAAGATAAAAAGGCTCTCCGGCCATGGCCACAGCCACATCCAACCCTCCTGCCCCGATAGCCAGCATCCCCAACCCTCCACCAGTAGGAGTATGACTATCCGACCCCAGTAATGTTTTACCCGGTATGCCGAAACGCTCCAGATGCACCTGGTGGCAGATACCGTTTCCCGGTCGGGAAAAAAATATCCCATATTTAGCTGCGACTGACTGGAGATAGCGATGATCATCAGCATTTTCAAAACCTGTCTGAAGAGTGTTATGGTCTATATAGCTTACTGAAAGCTCCGTCAAAACCTGGGGCAAGCCCATAGCTTCGAACTGCAGGTAAGCCATAGTACCGGTAGCATCCTGCGTCAGAGTCTGGTCGATTTTAATTGCCATCTCTTCCCCGGGAATCATTTTCCCTTTTACCAAATGAGCTTTAATAATTTTCCTAGCTACGTTTTCTTTCATATTTGCCCTCCCATTTTGGAAGTTGTCAGTTATTAAATTAAGAGACGATGGACGCTGATTTATATGATTTTTATGATTTACAATGATTTTTTTATACTGATTTCATCATATCTAATCATAGTAATCAGCGCAAATCAGCGTCTAATCTTTTTTGCAAAACTCGCTGTCAACTCCCTCATTCCTTTATCCTTGCTCCTTTATCCTCGTCCAACCTCTAACTTCCCACCTCCAACCTCCAATATCTATGGACGGGGGAAATCTTTTACTTCTGCTAAAGCTTTTTCAATTTCCTTTTCCGGTAAACTGAAATTCTGCAACTGACCATTTAGATAGGCTGCATAACCAGTCAAATCCAGCAAACCATGCCCACTGTAATTAAACAGAATTACTTTTTCCCGGCCTTCTTCCCTGGCTTTTTCAGCTTCCGCCACAACTGCGGCAATCGCATGACAAGTTTCTGGCGCTGGTATAGCCCCTTCTGTACGTGCCCATAGAACACCTGCCGCATAAGTCTGTAGCTGGTTATATGCTTGGGCTTCGATAAGCCCGTCCAGCATTAGCTGGCTGATCAAAGGTGCTACCCCATGATAACGTAACCCACCGGCGTGAATAGAGGGTGGTATAAAGTTGTGACCTAGTGTATGCATGGGCAACAAAGGTGTCTTGGAAGCTGTATCACCAAAGTCATAGGCAAAAGGGGCCCTAGTCAGGGTAGGGCAAGCCGCAGGCTCAGTAGCAACAATCCTCATATCCTTGCCATGGATCTTATCTCGTATATAGGGGAATGTCAGACCGGCAAAATTACTGCCACCACCAACGCAACCGATTATAATGTCGGGTTCCTCTCCTGCTATAACCATTTGTTTTTGTGCTTCCAGCCCGATGATAGTCTGATGCAGCATAACATGATTTAAAACACTACCCAAAGAATAGCGTGTATCAGGGCTGCTCACTGCGTCTTCAATTGCTTCACTGATAGCAATACCTAAACTGCCGGGGCAATCAGGGTCTTGCGCCAACATCTGGCGACCAAAAACAGTTTCGGGGCTAGGACTAGATATGCATTTCCCTCCCCAAGCCTCCATCATCAGGCGACGATAAGGCTTTTGATTATAACTGACTCGTACCATATATACTTTTACTTCCAACCCAAAAAGACTGCCAGCCAAACTTAAAGCACTGCCCCATTGTCCGGCGCCTGTTTCCGTAGTTAATCTTTTGATGCCAAAGATTTTGTTGTAATACGCCTGCGGCAAAGCCGTATTCGGCTTGTGGCTACCGGCAGGACTTACTGATTCATCCTTATAGTATATCCTAGCCGGAGTTTTTAAATGTTCCTCCAGAGCAACAGCTCGCTGCAAAGGAGCAGGTCGCCAACTAAGCAACTTCTCCAAAACTTCTTCCGGAATATCAATATACCTTGCCGTGCTGACTTCCTGTTCAATCAGATTCATAGGAAAAACTCTTTCCAAATCTTGCGGCCCGATAGGCTCCATGGTAGCCGGGTTAAGCGGCGGCTTCATACCTCCAGGCAGATCCGCTTGAATATTGTACCATTGCCGCGGGATATCCTTCTCCGATAAAAATATTTTTCTGGTTTTCACGTGTTTACTCCTCCTTTTAATGTGGGGGGACACGATGTTAACGGGGTTATCATGTCCCCCTTTTTATGTGG
>CAZLTH010000144.1:0-5006 GCA_964562355.1 uncultured Syntrophomonadaceae bacterium
TAAAGAGTTCAAGAAGTTAGAGCAAATCGCTGAGGCAACCGGGGGCGCTATTGGAAAGCGAGGTTAATGATGCAGGTAGGCCACTAATTTGAAATGGTGAACAGCAGGGGATATTCCTTTACAGTTTGCCAGGGAAGAAATCTCTGTAGATAGCGAGGGGTGAGAGGAATTGATAAAGACACTCAACAGGAAGGAAAATAGGGCGATAATGGAGTTTAAAGATACTCTGCTTCAAAACTTTCCTGGCAGGATTAGGGCTATTAAGTTATACGGTTCCAAGGCTCGTGGTGATTACAGAGGGGAATCTGATATTGACGTTTTTGTCCTGGTTGGGGAGAGCGACAGCGAAGTAGAGGATAAGATTTGCGACATTGCTACTGAAATGCTTCTTAAACATGGTGTTCTTATTTCCCCCATGGTAGTAAGCAAGGAACATTTTGATCGGCTAATTTATTTGCAGACTGCATTTGTTAGAAATGTTGAAACACAAGGGATAGAGATATGAACGAAAACGCCTTAAAGGAAGCAGTGGCAGCGGAGCTGGAATTAGGTGACAAGGCACTGAAGGGAGCCTACGCTCTATTTAAAGATGACCTTTACGCTGATGCCATCTCAAGAGCGTATTATGCGGTCCTCCATTGCGCCAAAGCTGCCTTAGCCACAGTCAATGTCGAGGCATCAAGCCATGACGGTGCTATTGCCATGTTTGGATTACATTTCGTTAAGAAGGGGCTGATTGACCGAAGATTTAGTAAAATATTTGGAAGGTCCAGGGCAGCTAGGGAAAAGAGCGATTATGATGCCCAGGCTGCTGTAAAGTTTACTAAAGAGGATGCTGAGAAGAGGGTGGCGGAAGCGAAGGAATTTACGGAGGGGATAAGAAAACTCTTGAAGGAGAAAGGATTTTAATAGTTTATGCCTAATGAAGAAGAAAGACGCGTTTATACAGTAACTGAGCTCACCCGCAGTATTAAGTCAATCTTAGAGAAAAGTTTTCCTGAGGTCTGGGTGGAGGGAGAGGTGTCCAATTTGAGGATTCCCTCCTCCGGCCATATGTATTTTACCCTTAAAGATGAGTCTGCAGAGTTACATACGGTCATGTTCAGAGGGCTGAATCAATACTTAAGGTTCAAAATGGAAGATGGCTTAATGGTAGTTGCCTTCGGGATAGTCAGTGTCTACCAGAGGAGGGGAGAATATCAGTTAGTGGTAGAGAAGTTAGAGCCCAGGGGTCTGGGAGCCTTACAGTTGGCCTTTGAGCAACTGAAGAAGAAACTTGAGGAGGAGGGACTATTTGATGAGGCCCATAAGAAGCCCGTTCCCTTTCTGCCTATTAAAATTGGAGTAGTTACCTCCTCCACGGGGGCAGCCATCAGGGACATAATCAATGTCGTTCAGCGGCGCTTCTCCAATGTGGAGATACTAGTTAATCCGGTAAGAGTGCAGGGCGAGGGAGCCGCTCAGGAGATTGCCCGAGCCATTGATGAATTGAATGAGATGGGAGAAGTGGAAGTTATGATCGTTGGTCGGGGAGGGGGAAGTCTGGAGGACCTCTGGGCCTTTAACGAAGAAGTGGTGGCCAGGGCCATCTATCGCTCCCAGATTCCGGTTATCTCAGCAGTGGGCCATGAGATAGACTATACAATCGCTGATTTCGTAGCTGATTTGAGGGCACCCACCCCATCAGCCGCCGCCGAGTTAGTAATAGTTGCTAAGGAGGAGTTGGTTAACAGAATAGAGGTTATTCAAAGTAGAATGAAATCGGGTGTCCTGAATACCCTGACCCTTCTTAAGAACAGGCTCTCATCGGCCAGGGAGAGTTATGCCTTCCGCCGACCGAAGGAGACCATTCAGCAATACCAGCAGAGAATAGACGATTTAGCCAGGAGTTTAGCCATTACTATGGACCATCTCCTTGAGCTTAGCCGGGAGAGAGTTGCCCGAGTGGCTGGGAAATTAGAGACCCTGAGTCCGCTTGGCATCCTCAGCCGTGGCTATAGTATCTCTCTAAAACTTCCGGAGAGAGCCATAATCAGGCGGGCAGCCGCTTTAAAGGCAGGGGATGAGGTAGAGACAATGGTAAAGGAAGGAAGTTTTCTTTCCCGGGTACGGTGAAACACGGTGAAGCAGTGCCGATTCTCAGGCAATACTGCCTTTGGCTGTAGAGAAGATCAAGAGGTGAAATTATGGCTGAGGTGAAGTTTGAGGAGGCTTTAAAGAAATTGGAGAATATTGTTGAAGGTTTGGAGGGGGGAAATTTGTCCCTGGATGAGGCGGTGAAGAAGTACGAGGAGGGGATGAAACTGGCTAAGATTTGCACCAAGAAATTAGAAGAGGCAGAGAGAAAGGTAGAGGTCTTGGTAAAATCTGAAGGTGGGAGGAAAGAGAAAAAGCCATTTGATACCTCAAAGCTTGAGGAGGAAGCACGAGAAGGAGGGAAGGAAGAGGAGGGTGGGGACAAGCAGTCTTTGTTCTGACCATGTCCGAGGCAGACAGGTGGATTTTCAGGCCTATTTGGATGAGAAGAGGAAGTTAATTGATAAGGCCTTAGATGAGTATCTTCCTCAAGAGTCTGAACCCCCCGAGATAATTCATCGAGCAATGAGGTCCGCTCTCTTTCCAGGCGGGAAAAGGCTCAGGCCAATATTAGCCCTGGCGGCAGTTGAGATAGTGGGAAGTGATAGTCAGAAGGTCCTTCCTACTGCTTGTGCTCTGGAACTTATTCATACTTATTCCTTAGTTCATGATGACCTTCCCGCCTTAGATAACGATGATGAGCGGCGAGGCAGGCCAAGTTGCCATAAGGCATTTGGGGAAGACATAGCTATTTTAGCTGGAGATGCTCTCCTCACCTTAGCTTTTGATCTGTTGAGCCGTAACGGCGAGATGGAAGGAGTGAAAAAGGAGGCGACTCTCGTAATCATAGGGGAAATTGCCCGGGCCATTGGAACTCGGGGCATGATTGGCGGACAGGTAGATGACCTTAAGTCAGCCACGGAAAGTACTAAACATGTTGAAAAGAAAGCATTCAAATTAGAGGAAGTTACTCAACAGCAGATTGAATCTATTCATCGGAGAAAAACTGCAAGGTTGATTGAAGTCTGCCTCAAAGCAGGGGCTATCTTAGGCGGAGGCAGCCAAAGAGAAATAGAAGCTCTCTCCGGCTACGGGCAGAGTATTGGTCTTGCCTTCCAGATAGTGGATGATATTCTTGATGCTCAAGGAGGAGAAAAACGGGAAGTAACCTATCCAGCCCTCTTTGGGTTAGAGAAATCAAAGCAGAAACTAGCTCAACTGATTAAAGAGGCCAAATCGCAGCTTTTCATCTTCGGTGAAAAGGGGAAGATTTTAGAAGAGGTAGCTGACTTTATTATGAACAGGGGAATATGAAAGAGAGGCTGGATAAGGTCTTGGTGGAAAGGGGGCTATTTCCTACACGGGAGAGAGCCAAGAGGGAGGCCTTAGCTGGTTCGGTTCTGGTTAATGGGCTCACAGCCGATAAGCCAGGTGTGCTGGTCTCTAAGGAAACAGAAATCGAGATTAAAGAGCCAAGTTGCCCTTATGTCAGCCGAGGTGGTGTTAAATTAGAGAAGGCTCTCCGGGACTTCGGGATTGAGGTAAAGGACAAGGTGGCCGTTGACATTGGAGCATCCACGGGAGGTTTTACCGACTGCCTCCTCCAGAATGGGGCCAGGAAGGTCTATACTGTTGATGTTGGCTATGGCCAGCTTGCCTGGAAGCTTCGCCGTGATGAGAGGGTAGTGAATTTAGAGAAGAAAAATGCTCGTTATCTGAGCAGGGAGGATTTGGGAGAAAGACCTGAGTTAGCCACTATTGATGTCTCCTTCATCTCCTTAGATAAGATTATCCCCGTCGTCAGCTCTTTACTGAATGGGAAAGGAGAAATTGTTGCTCTCATCAAACCTCAGTTTGAGGTGGGGAGGGATAAGGTAGGTAAGGGAGGAGTGGTCAGAAAAGAAGAATTTCAAAAGGAAGCCATCTTTAAAGTAGTGCGCCTGGCGGAGAGATTGAACTTAAAGGTAGGTGGGATTACTGCCTCTCCCTTGAGGGGACCGGCTGGGAACAGAGAATTCTTCATTCATCTGAGCAAAGATAAGCAGGGCATGAAGATAGAGGAGGCAAAAGACCTCATAGAGAGGACCATAAAATAGTTATGGAGTTGCTTGCAGTATAGAAAGTATAAAATACTTTCCTAACTACTGAAAATCGCATTGAAGTTACGGTGAAGCACCGCAAAGCAGTGCTACCTACGGCTAGCAGTACTGCCTTCGGCTGTATCGCGAAGCGATTTTCTTGAGTTTGTTGAGTTACTTGAGTTAACTCTACCGCGAAGCACTGCCGTAAAGGGCTGTGTTTCACCGTATTGACTCAGTGAACTCAAATTCCGAGCGGAGCGAGGATATGGGGAAGGTAATTATTGATGAGGAGCGCTGTAAAGGCTGCGGGCTCTGTGTAGAGATTTGCCCCAAGCATATCCTTACCATAGCTGACTCTACCAACAGTTTCGGCTACCAGCCAGCAAGACCCGTTAGAAATAAATTTCTGAACGGGTCAAGAGTAGCCAGTGATGATGAAGAGTGCACCGGCTGCGCTCTCTGTGCTCAGATGTGTCCGGATTTAGCCATTGAAGTCTATAAATAGGTGAGTGTGATGGAGAAATCGATGGAAAAGGCGGCTATTTTAGTTGAAGCTCTTCCCTATATTAAGAGATTCCATGGTAAAACCATGGTGATCAAATATGGTGGCAGCACTATCGCTGACCAGCCAGTCGAGAAGAATTTTGCTGTCGATGTTGTCCTAATGAAGTACGTGGGCATGAATCCAGTCATCGTTCACGGTGGAGGGCCACTCATTACTGAGGCTTTGAAGAAGAGAGGGAAGGGAGCGCAGTTTGTCCATGGACTGCGAGCCACCGATGGGGAGGCTATAGAGATCGTCAGGGAGATTTTGGGAAGGGTAAATGAAGATATTGTCTCACTTATTAA
>CAZLTH010000145.1:0-5002 GCA_964562355.1 uncultured Syntrophomonadaceae bacterium
ACTGGTAACTGATAACTGGTAACTGATAACTGGTAACTGATAACTGGTAACTGATAACTGGTAACTGATAACCGACAACTGTATTATTAAGCACGGCGGTGGGGTTTCCCCCAATTAGCTGTGCTTTTTCTTTTGGGGAGGGGTTGACAGGGGGGATAAAAGAGGATATGATTGCAGTGGTTAAATATACGAAGTATCGAAATATTCGTAAGGGGGAAATAAAGTCTGAAAGAAATGAAAAGTGAAAAATGAAAAGTGAAAAATGGTAATTTTTAAACTACACCAGTTATTTTCTGTGTTCGATGTAGTTAAGTTTTTGTTCCAACCTCCAACTTCTCACTTCTAACCTCTAATTTTTGTGGTTGCCCGAATTGACATGGTGAGTCCGAGCAAAGGTGAAGAGTGAGTGTCAGTTACCAGTTAACGGTTATCGGTTATCGGTAGCCCGGGGCTACCCTTAACCCGGTTATCCTTTACTGGTAACTGGTAACTGGTAACTGGCAACTGTAAACTGGCGAGCCGCAGCTCGCCCTGCAAGTGAGAAGTAGGGGGTGCTCAAGGTTGGTATTTCACTGAGCTTTGTGCGCTTTAAGCGAAGCGAAAGGAATGGATATAATTATGAAGGATAGAAACAAGGAAGAGTTGATAGAGCATATTTTTGATTTGACGGCAGAGTTGTATAAAATGCTCATCCCCGACCTGCCGCTTGAGCAATTGCCGACGGATGTAACTGTGTCTCAGCTGCGGGTTCTGCTGGCTTTGCATGGTGGTGGACCGAGCCGGATGAGTGCCCTTGCTGTTGTTGTGGGGGTTGTGCCATCTACAGCTACAGGGATTATTAATGCCTTGGTGAGGAAGGGTCTGGTATTGCGGGAGCATGATTCTGAGGATCGCAGGCAGGTTATTTGTCGATTGTCTGACGAGGGGGAGAAGTTGACAGGGATGCTATGGACCTGGGGTGAGACCCAGATCAAGAGCTTGCTAGAGGCTTTGACGGTGGAGCAGTTACGTCAGACATCTGAAGGGGTTGAGCTGGCGCATCGTAATCTAATTAAGCAAAAGGAGATTTTAAATCAATGAAGAAAAGATTGCAAAAATTAATTGAGTCCATCGAATATCGTCCTTGGTGGTTTATTGTCGTTGCTGTTTTATTGACAGTGGTGGCAGTCCCCGGCATTCTCAGACTGGAAACGGCAACAGGAATGGAGACGCTTGTTTCTTCTGATGCTCAGGTTTTTCAGGACACCAGGCGTCATAATGCAGAATTTGGCAGTGAACCGGTAGTAGTATTTTTGGAGGGAGAGCTGGAGGATATATTTTCGCCGACCAACCTGCTTATATTAGCAGAGCTTGAGGATAAAATTGCAGAGAATGGGCGGTATCATTCTATCCTCGGTCCGGTTACTGTGCTACAACTGGCGATAGAAGAGGCCGCTTTGCAGCAGCAGGCTTTTGAAGAGGAGATATCCCGAGCATTGGAGTTGGCGGTACAGAAAGCGATGCGAGCTGCTGCTTTACAGGGTTTGGGAGAGGAAGAACAGACAGCTCTTGTTGAGCAGGCGAAGTTAAAGGTGATGCATGGCTTTCAGCCTTACATGGAGGAAATGGCGCAGATGGGAGAGGCTTCCTTGGAGAATCCGCTGTTTGTAAACAAGGTTCTTTATGCGGAGAATGGTGATATAACCCCGGCGATGGCAGGATTTATCCCTGCGGCAGGAAGTACGCTGATTACCATCTCACCGGTGGGGAATCTCGCTTACGAAACTTCTCTGGAGATAGTTGAAGAGATTGAAAGTTTCTTTTTAAGTCAGCCTTTAGAGAAGGTGGGAGTTACGGTGGTAGCTGATGTGGAAATAGTTGAGACAATTGCAGTGGGGATCGCAAGCAACCTGACTATATTGCTGGGATTAGCGGTGGTAGTGATGGCGCTGATTTTACTTTTTATATTTCAGGTGCGTTTGCGGCTTCTGTCTCTCCTCTTGGTAGGTATCAGTGTAGTGTGGACTTTTGGTCTGATGGGCTATCTGGGAGTGCCTCTTTCCATGGCAACTATGGCTGTATTGCCGGTTTTGATTGGTCTGGGAATAGATTATGCTATACAGTTCCATAATCGTTACCAAGAAGAGCTGGCTGGAAGCGAGTCGGTTGCCGGGGCGGTGATAGTTTCAGCAACCAAGATGTTTCCTGCTGCAGGAGTAGCTCTCCTAGCAACTATTATTGGGTTTATCACTCTTTATATATCCGATGTGCCGATGGTACGAGACTTTGGCGTGATGCTTGCCGTGGGGGTTTTCTTGTCTTATGTGACAGCATTATTTTTGCTGCATAGTATCCTGTATCTTACGGATAGGAAAATTCCTCTCGACAGGCTCAAACAGGCAGCAGGTAATCACCGTCTACTGGAAAGGGTTTTGTCCCGTCTGGCTAGGGGGGTGATAAAAGTTCCTGCCCTCGTGATAATAATTGCATTGGCATTCGGTATCGCCGGGGGTATCGCTGACCAGCGTCTGCATGGAAGTACTGACTTTAAAGAGCTTATGCCGCAAGATGCTGTTATTTTGCAGGATTTGGAGCGACTAGGTGAGTCTGTAGGTCATGGTCCCTCGTTACGTTTTTTGATAGAAGCGGATGATGTAACAGAACCTGATTTTTTGCACTGGCTTTATAATCATCAGGAGAAGGTGCTGGAGGGTTTTCCGCAATTGCTGTCTGTTAATAGTGTGGCTAGTTTAGTAAGTGAATCTTTCGGGGGGGAAATACCTCCCAAACAGAGCCAGGTTGAGCAGATACTGGAAGATACTCCGGCGGTATTCACGAGACAGCTTGTTTCTGCTGACAGAAAGATGACTACCCTTACTTTCAGGGGAGAGCATATGGTCTTGGAGGAGGTAGACAACCTATTTGCAGAGATAGATGGTAAAAATACGGCTCCCCCTGCAGGTGTGCGAAAAGCTGCGGTCGGCATGGTGGCACTAGGAGCGAGTACGATTGATTCCATTATGGGCAGGAGGCTTGCCTTGAATCTTATTTGTCTCTCGGCTATTTTCCTAGTACTGTTGCTTGTTTACCGGCGTTTTGTTAATGTTGTTTTCACAATTATATCAGTGGGGTTGGTAATTGCTTGGTCTTCACTAGCGTTGTATTTGGCAGGTATTCCCTTGAATCCGCTTACCGCTATCCTAGGCGTGATTGTTATCGGCATTGGTACGGAGTTCATGGTGCTTATTATCAGTCGCTACGAGGAAGAGAAGAAAAAGGGGCAGGTGCCGAGGGAGGCGATGGTGACGGCGATATCTAAAATAGGTAGGGCGGTGGTTATTACAGCGCTGACTACGCTAGGTGGATTTGGTGTTCTGATAGTTTCAGATTTTGTGTTGATTCGTGATTTTGGTATAGCTACGGTTAGCGGTGTTTTCCTATGCTTGGTTAGCTCAATGTTGGTTATGCCGCCGCTGTTGGTGTTTTTTGATGAGAGAGTGAGTAAGTGAAAAGTGAAAATTGAAAAGTGAGGGACAATGAGTGAGGTAGGAGGAAGTGAGTAGGCGATGACTAATTCCCATTGTATTTCATCCTTACTGGCTCACTGACAGCTGGTGAAGATGGCTAGTAGGAGTCTGAACGAGTCCTGACTTCTTCTTTAGCGGACGGCTACTCTATTTTACAGAAGATCCTAACGAGGTATCCCCGAGAGTCGAGTCGGGAGTTCGGTAGGCTGACTGACTTACTGGTTCACTCAAAGGGGAGAATAAAACCGTAGTGACCCTCTAGCTTTTCGCCGGAGGGTCACTGCGTATAGGAGGGTAATTAGAATTATAGTTACTAAACTCTAAAGTTTCTTGTGGCATAGCCACCAGTCTAGGCAAGTTATTTTGCCTGTTTTTGCTTCTTCCAGCCTAGCGTCGGCAGTCTTTTCATCGGTTGCTGGCGGAACTATACCGTGGTCGCCTACCATTTCATTTTCAGGCCAACCGGCTGGGATGGCCACACCGTGCTTGGCAGAAGTCTGGAATCCTTTGATCATGCGCAGGATTTCATCCATATTACGACCGAGTTCTTGTGGGTAGTAGAGTATGGCTCTTATTGTTCCCTTGGGGTCAACAATAAAAACGGCTCTTACTGTGTGTGCTCCCTTGGCCGGGTGGATAAGTCCGAGTTTAGTAGCTACTTTTCCTGTATCATCAGCAATGATGGGGAATGTTATCTTTATGGGTTTGCCATCTACTTTTACGTTTTCGTTTATCCACTGTACCCATTTTATGTGGCTAAAAACCTGGTCTATGCTTAGCCCGATAAGTTCTGTGTTCAGTTCTTTGAATTTGTCAGACCGGAGCTGAAAAGCTACAAATTCGGTGGTGCATACGGGGGTAAAGTCTGCTGGATGACTGAAAAATACCATCCATTTGCCTTTGAAGTCCTCAGGTAGATTCATTTTACCGTGAGTAGTTTGTACTTCCATTTCCGGGAATTTTTCGCCTATCAGTGGGATACCTTCCATGATTTTATTCCTCCTTTTAATTTTTAAGTTTATTTTTGTTTATGCTATTACTCGGTGGGGGCATAGAAGCATCTTTTGGGTGAGTTTACCTTCCCTTCCTTTTTAAGAGCAGTTATCAGCTTGGATACTTCCTTTGTCTCCATACCGGCAGCTGTAGCTATTTCTCCCGATTTCATCGGTTTGCCGGCTTTCTGCATCGCTTCCAGTACTAACTCTTTTTTGTCAGCTATTCTAAAACACCTCCTTTCACATCAGTTACCGGTTACCAGTTATCAGTTGACGGAGATACGAAGTATTGGCAGTAACCTGCAAACTGTAACCTGCAAACTGGCATATACTTTGCCTTGCTAAGTAATGACTAAAAAACAACTTGTACAAAAACACATAGTGGTATAACTTGAGACAAGAGACCCATTCGACTCGCAAGCTCTCTCAGAGCTTGCCCTGAGCGTAGTCGAATGGGGTGACAGGCACGGCTAAAATATGGAGATTATTTTTTAGTCATTC
>CAZLTH010000146.1:0-4994 GCA_964562355.1 uncultured Syntrophomonadaceae bacterium
AATGGCTCATGCGCTTCTTGACATTAAAAGAGCTGTTAAGTTATAATCGGAAATAGTGTATATTGCTAATATAAAGTAAAGAGGGTCTTTAAAAGAAACCGGGAGGTGTAAAATGAGATGAAAAGAACCTTTCAGCCTAATAATAGGAAAAGAAAGAAAGATCATGGCTTTAGAGCTCGTATGGCTACTAAAGGAGGTCGAAAAGTTTTAAAGAGAAGAAGACTTAAAGGTAGGAAAGTTCTTTCTGCCTAGGAGGGTTTGTTTTTTTGCATTTACAAGGGAAAAGGCTTAAAAAGAACCGAGAGTTTGTAAGAGTCTACCAAAAAGGTAAATCATTAGCGGGTAGATATAGTGTGTTATATTTTTTAAAAAATAAAGACATAAATAATAAAATAGGTATATCTGTTAGTAAAAAAGTAGGTAATAGCGTTATAAGGCATAGGATAAAGAGATTTTATAAAGAATCTTTTAGGCTGAACGATCAGGATATTAAAAGAGGGTACGATTTGGTTATAATTGCTCGTAAAAGAGCAGTGGAACTAAATTTTAATGGTTGCCAGAAGGATTTTTTGTATTTGGTAAAAAGAGCAGGGCTTTATTATAAAAAAAGGGAGGGGTACTAGGTGGTTTTTTTAGTGAGAATCTACCGACGTTTTATTTCACCGTTAAAACCTTCTACCTGTCGCTTTTATCCCACTTGCTCCGCCTATGCCTTGGAATCTTTTGTTAAATATGGAAATATTAAAGGGCTATACTTGACTTTTAAAAGAATCCTAAAGTGTCATCCCTTTCATCCTGGGGGATTTGACCCTGTAGAAAAAGAATAATAAATAGGTGAGGAGGAAATAAATGTTTGAACCTTTTATCCAAGCATTTCAAGTAATTATTGACTTTCTGCATCAAGTTTTAGCTTATTTCTATGGTGTAACTGGTAATTATGGACTAGCAATTATTTTGCTTACAGTAGTACTAAGAGTAGTGACCTTTCCTTTAACACAAAAGCAATTACAGTCTACACAGAAAATGCAAGCAATACAACCGGAAATAAAAAAACTTCAGGCAAAGTACAAGAATGATAAAACAAAATTGAACCAGGCGCAGATGGATCTATGGAAAAAGCATAATGTCAATCCGGCAGCAGGCTGCTTGCCTCTTTTGGTGCAGTTTCCGGTTTTGATTGGTATTTTTCGGGTACTGCAACAGCCAGAGGTAATGGCTGAGAAAATTGAGAATTTTTCACCTTTGTTTTTAGGCATTGATATGACGGTGCTTGTGTCTGAGTTGTCTATACCTGTTATGGTACTGGCAGTTGTTCTTTCTGCTGCTACCACTTTTCTGCAGCAATGGCTGATGATGAGTGATAAAAGTCAAAAAGCAATGATGATAGTTATGCCTATTATGATGGGTGTTTTTAGTTATCGCTTTCAGGCTGGATTGGTTTTGTATTGGACAGTAAATAATATACTTACCGTAGTACCTCACTTTTTTATGAAGAGCCCTCTTCCGAAGGGAGCGTCAGAAAAGAAATAATGACAACAATAACAGTTACAGGTAAGAGCGTGGCAGAAGCTGTAAATAAGGGACTAGAAGAGCTGAAAGCTAAAGAAAATAATGTAGAAATAGAAGTTATTAAAGAACCTTCTGTTGGTTTTTTCGGGTTTTTAGGTAGCAAACAGGCAGAGGTTAAGATTACGTTAAAACAACGACCTCTTGATTATATGCAAGATTTTTTAATTTCCCTGCTTAAGAAAATGCATCTTCAAGGAGAGGTGGATGCCTTTACTAAAGGAGAAAAGACCTTATATCTGGTGATGGAGGGTCCGGACATGGGGATTCTTATCGGCAGGAGAGGGCAAACACTTAATTCCTTACAATATCTTTTAAACGTAGTCCTGCACAGGAAGTTTAATATTGATGCTCGTCTAATTGTGGATGTAGAGGGGTACCGTTCTCGCAGAGAAAAAACCCTACAACGTCTGGCGGTCAGTTTGGCCAGAAATGTTGCTACCACTGGGGAGACAATGGCGTTGGAACCTATGACCCCCCAAGAAAGAAGAATTATTCATATGGCTTTGCAAGAAAATTCTGCTGTTGCTACTTATAGCGAAGGAGAAGGATCTCTTAGAAAAGTTGTTATTACCTTGAGGTAAACAAAAGCCGCAGTTTAAACTGCGGCTTTTGTTTACCTCTCAGTATTAGGGAGATATTTGGAAGGAGTCCGAGCTAAAACAGGAGATGAGAAGTAAATGAAGATAAATGATACCATAGCGGCTATTGCTACTCCTTTAGGAGAAGGAGGTATAGGAATAGTGCGTCTTAGTGGTGACGCAGCAAAAGAAATCGTGTCAAGAATTTTTAAGCCACGTTACGCAGAATTCCCTCTGCAGTCGCATCGTCTCTATTACGGTCATATAGTTGATCCTATTTCGCTAGAGAAGGTTGATGAAGTTCTTACTTCGCTGATGCTGGCTCCGCATACCTATACCCGAGAAGATGTTCTGGAAATAAACTGTCACGGGGGAATAGTTCCCTTAAAAAAAGTGTTAGATTTGGTGCTAGTTAATGGTGTGCGTCTTGCTGAACCGGGCGAGTTTACCAAAAGAGCTTTTTTGAATGGACGATTGGACTTAGCGCAGGCAGAAGGGTTACTGCAAGTTATCAGAGCTAGGACAGAGGAGGGCTTAAAAGTTGCTGTTAACCAGCTTACAGGCAGCCTTTCCCGAGAGATTAAGGAAATGAGGCAGCAAATACTGTTCTTGTTAGCCCCCTTAGAAGCTGATATCGATTTTCCTGAGGAAGATATACCGCTGATTACTAGGGAAACAATGAAAGTAAAAGTAAAAGAGCTCAGAGATAAGTCACTAGCTTTGTTAGATGAAGCAGAAAAGGGGAAAATATATCGAGAAGGTGTGGAAACAGCCATTATAGGACGACCCAATGTAGGTAAGTCTTCGCTTCTTAATGCACTTCTGCGTGAGGAAAGAGCTATTGTTACGGAAGTGCCCGGTACAACACGCGATCTCTTGGAAGAATATATTAATATCAAGGGAATTCCTTTAAAAGTTATTGATTCTGCCGGTATCAGAAAAACCAAAAATAAGGTAGAAATAATCGGAGTTAAAAGAGCACAGGCACTCGTAGGGAGAGCCGATCTGGTTTTGTTCATGCTTGATGCGGCGGAAGACTTGCAGGAAGAAGATAGAGAAATAGTCTCTCTTTTGCAAGGGAAAAAAGTTATAGTTCTCTTGAATAAAATTGATTTGAGACAGCAACTTACTATAGAAAAAGTTAAAGAATTACTGGGTGATATCAGGATTATTTCTACTTCTCTTGTGCGAGGAGAGGGTTTGGATGAACTGGAGGAAGCTATCTACGAACTTATTTTGAGTGGCACTGTGGAGGCTGAAAGAGTTTCTTTTCTGGCTGGTACTAGGCAAAAACAAGCGCTTAGAAAAGCAAAAGATTTTTTAGAGGAAGCTTGGCAAAACAAATTAAATGATTTTGATATTCTTTCTTCAGATTTACAGGCAGCTCGTGCCGCTCTCGGAGAGATTACGGGAGAAACTGTAGGAGAAGATATTTTGGATACTATCTTTGCTGAATTTTGTATAGGAAAATAGTAAAAAGGGAACGAGGCAAAAAGACTAAAAGGTAAAAAGACGAAAAGGGTAACGAGATAAAGAGGGAGCGAGGTAAAAAGGACGAGGGTTGAACAGAAAAAAAAGTAGGGGCAACCCTTGTGGTTGCCTGAGGTGGGAAGTGCAGAATGAACAAAGAAAGATTGCTTGCGGGGGCGGCGTTGTTAGATGTTTCGCTTAGTGTGGAACAGGTAGAAATGTTTGAGAAATACTATTTTTTTTTAGAAGATGAAGGGCGTAAGGTAAATCTGACACGGATTCGAGGAGAAGAGGTGATTCCTGGACATTTTCTAGATTCATTGACAGGATTAAAAGTATTTTCTTTGCGAGCTGCAGACATTCTTCTTGACGTGGGGAGCGGGGCAGGGTTCCCGGGTATACCGTTAAAAATAGTTCACCCGGAAGTTGAAATACATTTTTTAGATGCTTCGTTGAAGCGCCTGGATTTTTTAGAGCGTCTGGCAAATAGCTTGGGACTGCAAAAGATAAGATTTTATCATGGACGAGCGGAGGATTATGGGCATAAAGAAGGTTTTCGTTCAGCTTATAACTGGGTTGTCTCCCGAGCACTGGCATCCCTGCCGGTTTTACTGGAATTTTGCCTGCCGTTTTGTAGTCCGGGAGGTTTTTTTTGTGCCTATAAAGGCCCGGAAGGAGAAAAGGAGCTTAACGAGAGTAGCTTAGCTTTAGATTTGCTGGGGGGAGAAATAAAAAAGATTTATAAATGCACATTGCCATTCAGAGAAGAAAAAAGGTGCTTATTACTGGTTGAAAAACAACCCGGTAGTATGCCTAGACGTTATCCACGGCGAGCCGGTGTGCCAGCCAAGAGACCGATTGGAAGTGAAGTGAGAAGTGAGAGGTGAGAGGTTGGAACGAGGAGCTAGGACGTAGGAGGTTAGAAGGGGGTTGATTGACAGTTAACAGGGGTTAGGATGGGGAAAATATTTTTAGTTTTTTAAAAAGTAGCAGGAAAAAAGAGGCAAATGTCGAATAGTTCTATACAGAGGTGTACTTATATATAACAGAAACTGTCAATTGTCGCCGAACACAGATAGGTTATCGGTTGGGGTTTTTTCAGTTTACCGTAAATGTTTCGTACCCCTGTTAACTGTTAACTGTCAACCGATAGCAGACTATTAATTCCTAATTTCTGAATATTTACTAATAATGCAAATTGTTTGCCTTTGACAGTATAAACACAGGGGAGGGGGTTCAAATGAAAGAGACTTGGGGAAGATTGTTAGGCAAGTCGCAGGAGGTAACACAAGACAATCTGCCAAGAGAAAAGGCAGCATGGAGAGATGGTCAACTGATTTTATTGGAGTTGGTGCAGCCTAATCCTTATCAGCCGCG
>CAZLTH010000147.1:0-4981 GCA_964562355.1 uncultured Syntrophomonadaceae bacterium
TTATAATTAAGTATAGCAATTTTTATTCCTTTTATTTTTTTCACAACCATTTTACCTAAAAATAATCCAAATACAAATAAAAAACTAAATATACCTCTTTTATGTAGCAATATCATCCTTGCTACCCTGTGGATAATTTGCTAGAATAGTGTTCTAATAGTTAAATCTGCTGTTTTTATACACAGCCTGTGAATAATTTTGTGGATAAGTTTTATTTAAGTTACAAATTAAAAATCCGTTCTCAGGATTTATAACGAAAGGAGTGAATTTACTGGTTTTGATTATTGAGGTTAGGATAAACCAGTTACATTAAAATTGGATAATGATTTATATTTAAAAGAACTTTGGAAATCTTCCCTTGTGGAGGTACAAAAGAAAATTAATAAAACTAGTTTTGAAAACTTATTCAAGTCTACTCGTCCACTTACTATGGATGAAGATAATATTTACATAGGTGTTCCTAATATTTTTACAAAAAGGTGGGTTGAAAGTCGTTTTTTCCCTCTTATAGAAGAGGCTATTAAAAACAATTCTAAAAAAAATTATTCTGTTCAATTTTCAGTTATTCCTTCTTTTATGGAAAAAAACACTTCTAAAAAAAACAATTTCCCAGATAATACTTTTTTATCTAAAAGTAATCTAATAAAACAAAAAAAACCTTTTTTAAATCCAAAATACACTTTTGAAAGCTTTGTTATAGGTGAAAATAATCGTTTTTCTTATGCTGCTTCTATGGCAGTTTCAGAATCTCCAGCTAAAGCATATAATCCTCTTTTTATTTATGGAGGCGTCGGTTTAGGAAAAACACATCTTTTACATGCTATAGGTCATTTTATAAGTGAAAATAACTTTAATAGCAATGTGCTTTATATATCTTCAGAAATTTTTACCAATGACTTTATAAACTCAATAGTTTCTAATAAAACTCCTGATTTTCGTAGTAAATTCCGTGATAA
Organism: uncultured Syntrophomonadaceae bacterium; assembly: GCA_964562355.1. GTDB lineage: Bacteria > Bacillota > Dethiobacteria > PWVN01 > PWVN01 > CAZLTH01. The sequence goes on from CAZLTH010000147.1 coordinate 957, forward strand.
ATACAGAAAAAATGACGTTCTTCTTATAGATGATATCCAATTTTTAGCCGGGAAAGAACAAACCCAGGAAGAATTTTTCCATACCTTTAATGCCTTGCATGAAAATAATAAACAAATAATTATTTCCAGTGACCGTCCACCTAAAGATATACCTACGTTAGAAGAAAGATTACGATCTCGATTTGAGTGGGGTTTAATAACTGATATTCAGCCTCCTGATTTAGAAACACGTATCGCAATACTTAGAAAGAAATCTCTCTTAGAAAATTTAGAAATACCAGATGATATTATCTATTATATTGCCAATAATATAAACACTAATATACGTGAATTGGAAGGAGCGTTTATCAGAGTCATAGCCCATTTTTCTTTATCTAAATCTAATATAACTGATAAAGATTTTTCTATTGAACACGCTAAGGAAGCATTAAAAGATATCATCCAAAATAAAAAAAATAAAAAATATATAAATCTTAAACTCATTAAAGAAATTACTTCAGATTATTTTAATGTAGATATTAAAGATTTAATAGGTAAAAAAAGAACTAGAGCAATTTCTCTTCCTCGACAGGTAGCTATGTATATTTCCCGAATATTAACAGACGACTCTCTACCCACCATAGGAAATTCTTTTGGGGGTAAAGATCATACTACAGTTCTACATGCTTATAAAAAAATAAAAAAAGAGGTAGAAAGTGATAATAATATTTCTAAAGACGTGAAATTTATTATTAAATCCTTAAAAGAAAATAATTAACAAATTTACTTAATAAACTTGTGGACAACTTGTTATTATTTTTGTTTTTATAAAAAACCTTAATAACATTGGAATATTATTTTTTTAATACACTATCTTTTACACATCATTTTTCTTTTGTTTATAATTGTTTATATGGGTTGTCCACAGTATTAACAACATATACTACTTATACTAAATATATATATAATTAATTATATTAGTAATTAATTGTGGATAATATTTTTAAATTTGCTTTGTAAAGTATATTATATGAGGAGGAAGAATATGAATTTTACTTTTAAAAAAAAAGATCTTCTAAAAGGATTAATAACAATTGAAAAAGCCGTGCCGGAAAGAAGTTTTTTAGATATAATAACTGGTATTCTTTTTAATTTTAAAAAAAATATTTTAATTTTAGAAGCTACTAATTTAGAAATAAGTATTCGTGCTATAGTTGAGGGAAAGGGATATGAAAATATTAAAATTGTTCTTCCTCGAAATATTATTAATATAATTAGATCTTTCCCTGATGAAAATATTAATATAGAAGTAAATAAGGATAATAGCATAATAATTGAAAAAAAAGACTTAAAATTTAATATCAAAGGATACGATGCAGAAGAATATCCTTTATTTCCTGAAAAAAACCAAGTACATTTCGAGATAGATTTACCTGTTTTTTTATTTAAAAAAATGCTTGATAAAATTATTTTTATTGTTTCTAGAGATAAAAAGAAAGCTGTTTTTAATGGAGTTCATTTTTTAATAGAAGAAGAAAAGATAAGATTTACGGCAGCAGATGGTTTTCGTCTTGCTGTACTGAAAAGTGAAATAGTAAATAAAAATTTAAAAAATGGTTTTAGTGAGAGAGAAGCAATTATACCTGCTAAAGCATTAAAAGAGATAGGAAATATATTGTCCGACGAAGAGAATATAAAAATAATAATAATAGGTGGTCAAGCTGTTTTTGAGTTAAAAAAAAGTATTTTTGTTACAAATATATTATCTGAAAAATATCCAAATATTGTAAAATTAGTTACTGTTAATCATTCTACCCACATTGTTATCGATAAAAAAATAATAGAGAAGGCCATAGAAAGAGCGGATGCTTTAAAAACTTTCCAAAATAATACCTTAACTCTTTCTATAACAGAAAAGGAAATGATTATTTTGACATCTTCTAGTCTTGGAACCAACAGAGAGAAGATTAATTATATTTCTTTTAAAGGGGAAAAAATTACTATAACTTTAAATGTGTTTTTTTTGAAGGAAATATTTAAAGCCATCTCCAGTGAAAAAATAGTTATGTCATTTAACGGTAAGGAGTCTCCATGTATAATAAAATCTTTGAGTGATAAAGATTATTTTTATATGGTTTTACCTATTATTACTGCAGAAGATAATCCAGAAACTCCAGCTGATCCACAGATTAATAAAAATTTATCAAGTTAATAGACGCTGATTTTTATGATTCTTATGATTTACGCTGATTTTTTATATAATAATTTTATCATATTTTAATCATAGTAATCAGCGTCTAATATTTTTTTTAAAAAGAAAATTCCTATAGAATTAAATTAATATCTGGTTAGAACTTAAAAATACTAAAATAAAAAAAGGAATAAAATGTATATAGAAAAAATAATTCTAAGAAACTTCCGTAATTATGAAAAAATAGATCTCGATCTTTCCGCTGGCGTAAATGTTTTTGTAGGTTCCAATGCACAAGGAAAAACAAACTTATTAGAGGCAATCCATTATTTATCCTCTTTTGTTTCTTATCGAACATTTGCTGATAAAGATTTGGTTTATTGGAAAAAAAGTTTTTTTTATATCAAAGGAGTTGTAAATAAAAAAGGATATCCTAATAATATTGAAGTCAGTTATTCATCTGAGAATAAAAAATATGATAAGAAAGTAAAAATTAACGGAAAAAAATTAGAAAGGCTATATGCGGGGATTGGAAAAGTTAATACCATTATATTTACTCCTGAAGATATATATTTAGTTAAGGGTTCTCCTGTTATGAGAAGAAATTTTTTAGATAAAGATATAATTCAAATTAGTAGTATTTATGGGCAATATTTAAGAAATTATTATAAAATATTGCGACATAGAAACAGTGTATTAAAGAATATGAGAAAAAATAAAGAAATAAATATAGAACAACTAAATGTTTGGAATAAGCAATTAGTAGAAAAGGGAAGCTATATTATAGTTAAGAGGTTGAAAATAATAAAAAAAATATCTCTTCTTGCGCGGCTACAGCATCGTAAACTAACAGGTGGTAAAGAGAATTTAGTATTAAAGTATCTATCGTCATTAAAAATAGAGGAAAATTTTTCTCTAGAAGAAATTAAAAAAAATTTCATAAAAGAATTATATAAAGTTTTAGATAAAGAGATTTATGAAGGTAAAACATTACTTGGACCACATAGAGATGATCTGGAAATACTAATTAATGATAAAAGTGCTAAATTATATGCTTCCCAAGGACAGCAAAGGACGGCGGTGTTAGCCTTAAAACTATCAGAATTAGAACTTATTAAAGGAGAAAAAGGAAGTTATCCTATTTTACTTTTAGATGATGTTTTTTCAGAGTTAGATAAAGAAAGAAGAGAAAGATTTCTTTCTTTAATTAGTGAAAAGGTACAAACTTTTATTACTGCTACTAGTATTAGTTTTTTTGAAGGGCTTGTATTAAACAAGATAGATGTTTATAATGTAGAAAAAGGGAAAATAAAAAAATGCAAAAACCAAAAAAAACAATAGATGAAATTTTAGATAAATGGAAGTTAAAGAAGAAAGTAAAAGAAAGAATGATAAAGCATTGTTGGGAGGAAATAGTTGGAGAAAATTTATATTCCCTAATAAAACCAATAATTGTGAAAAACAGTATTCTTTTTATTGAAGTAAAGAATCCTTCTTGGGCACAGCATTTATCTTTTTTAAAAAAAGATTTGATTAAAAAAATAAATTTTTTTTCCAAAAGCAATATTGTGAAAGATATTAAATTTCAGGGATCATTTTCATTTGAGAAAACAATAGAAAAAAAAATAGAGATAGATAAAAAAATTTATCTACAAAAAGAAGATTTAGATAAAAGAAATAATATAATAAAAAAATATAAAGGAGATGATTTAGTAAGGAAAAAAATTTTTTTTTTATTAGAAAAGGATTATTTGTTAAGAATAAAGAAGAAAAATAAAGGCTGGAATAAATGCACTGAATGTGGAGTATATGCTCTTTTAGAAGAAAAAAAATGCTTATTTTGCAAATTATAAAT
>CAZLTH010000148.1:0-4977 GCA_964562355.1 uncultured Syntrophomonadaceae bacterium
ACTTATTCACTTACCTACTTGCTCACTTATTTACTCGCTCACAATTTCACTTTCTCCATTTCCATATCTAGGAGATTAATCAGCGTCATTCTTTTATTTTCAGATGAGGTTAACCCTAAAAGAACCTTACAAACCTCTGCCACCTGTAACCCGGCTACAACTGCCGGCGTGAAAGCAGGATTGCCTAATTTAGACTCTATACCCACTTTCTCACCGGCAGAACCATATAATTTTTGCAAAATATTATTTTCCGGATACTGCACAGCAACCTGCCCATACCAACCGGCAATGGCTCCATGCACCAGCGGCACCTTCAACTCCTTGCAAACTTCAGCCAGATCAAGTCGCACCGGAATACTGTCCAGCGCATCCACTACTACCTGACTATTTTCAAACAACTTAGCTCCATTGTATTTAGTAAAAGACCTTTTAACAGCGTCTACCCTGACCGCCGGGTTTATTTCCCCAACACGGACTTTAGCTACTTCTACTTTGGGTTTCCCTAGGTTCTTAAAAGTTACCAGCAGCTGTCGATTCAGATTATGCTCCTCAAAAACATCCGGATCAATAACCAGCAATTCGCCTACGCCGAGACGGGTCAGCCCTTCCACCACATAGCCACCCAAACCGCCGCAGCCCACTATCGCCACCTTGCTCTGAATAAGTCTCAGCTGATTTTCTATAGAGATAGATTCTCTATTCCTAGCATAACGTAAGGGAAGAAAACCGACCTTAAGCATCTCTTCTTCCACCTGCCGATAACTCAAGGTAAACTTCTCCGCTGCCTGTTTCTGTGCCTCCCAAGGCACTAAATCTCCGCTGGCACTGGATACCAGAAAATCGCCTAGACTCAAGCGAAAAGGTGACATAATCTTACCCCTTTACAAAAAAATATTAAACCCACAAGGTAGCATCGCCGAAGCTGAAAAACCTCATTCTGTTTTTTACAGCATGCTCATAAGCCTTAAATACAAACTCCCTAGAAGCAAAAGCAGAAATAAGTACCAAGTGAGAAGAACGGGGCAGGTGCAGGTTGGTAATAATCCTGTCGACAACCTTGAATCGGTAGCCCGGAGTAATAAAAAGAGATGTCCAACCTGACTCCTCCCTGACAGTTCCCTCTTGAGTGGCCGCACTCTCTAAAGCTCGCACAGCATCTGTGCCACAGGCAACAATTTTATGACCTGTTTTTTTAGCCTGATTCACTAAACGAACAGTTTCAGGCGGCAAGTGATAAAACTCCGCAGGCAAGTCATAATCTTTCACCAACTCCGTTTTTATCTGCCGAAAACTGCCTATACCCATGTGCAAAGTAAAGAAAGCTTGTTTTACCCCCTTGCTTTTTAGCTGCTGCAAAAGGCTTGACGTAAAATGCAACGCAGCCGTCGGAGCAGCTGTTGACCCGTCCTGCTGAGCAAATACACTCTGGTAGCGATCCGGATTGCCAAGGGGCTCCTTGATATAAGGCGGCAAGGGAACTTCTCCCCACTTTTCCATAGCTATTTCTGCTGCCTCAGAGAAAGGAAATTGCACAATATAAGTATCCTTCTTTGTCTTTTCCAGAACTCTTACTCTGATATTCTCTCCTAAAATAATCTCGCCACTTTTCGGATAAGGGCGCAAAAGTGCTTCCCACCTGCATTCCTCTGACAAAGGATGCAGGAGAAAAAGCTCTACTTTGCCTCCGGTCGGTTTTCTGCCGGATAACCTCGCACGAATAACTCGCGTATTATTCATAACCAACACATCGCCATCTTCCAGCCAATCTGTGACCTCTCTGAAAACACTTTCTTTGATGGTTTGTGTACTACGTTCCATAATTAAAAGACGCGAACTATCTCTAGGTTCAACAGGCGTTTGGGCTATAAATTCACGAGGCAAAGAATAATCAAAAGCTGCTGTTTTTAGTTCCAAAAAAAATCCTCCTTATAAAGCATAAACTTTTTCCTCGTCAAGAACATTGATGTTGTTAGCTCCAAGTGTCTGCAAGGCTTGCACGCAATCCTCCACTCTGAAAATAACCAAAGCATCAGCGGACGACCTGCCAATAAAAGCATAAAGATATTCGATGTTGATGCCATTCTTACTTAGAATTTCCATAATTCCGGCCAAGCCGCCCGGTATATCAGGCACTTCTACAGCTAAAACTTCTGTAATGCTAACCATAAAACCAGCTTCTCGTAAAACCTCATAAGTTCTCCCTGGGTCACTGACAATAAGCCTTAAAATACCAAAATCAGTAGTATCAGCAATAGAAAGTGCCCGGATGTTTATCTTCTCGTCTCCCAAAATACGAGTTACTTCCGTCAACCGTCCCGACTTGTTTTCCAAAAAAACAGATATCTGCTTGATTTTCACCTGAAATTCCCTCCTTTTTTTATTCTAGTATTTATTATATTTTGAAACAGCACTCAACCATCTTTCTATGTTTGACTTTTCTTCGACAGGCAAACAGATTATTCCTGCTGGTAATCAGTTTATAGTCAGCCCATTCGACTGCGCTCAGGGCAAGCTCTACGGCTGACAGTTTACAGTTTATGGTCAGCTTGCGGCTGACAGTTTACAGTTTACAGTTTACAGTTTACAGTTTACAGTTTACAGTTTACAGTTTACAGGGGTTACGGAGAAGTTAACAGTTAGCGGTTAATGAGAGTTACGAAGGTACTGGCTTACAATTTATGGTTGAACGGTAAAAGTCTGAAGTAACGAGGACGAGAGTTTGTAACACGGCAAACTTATATTTGAATGCGGACTGGTTATTCCGTTTTCAAATTACCCATTGCCGTGTTACTAAGTCCCTTCTCCACGAAACTAGGGAGGGTGACTACTGTTAACTGTCAACTGGTAACTGGTAACTGGTAACTGCCCATCAATTACGAATTTCTGAATACCTGTTTATAGTGTAAATTAGTTGCCCTCGTGAGTATAGTTACCATACATACCTGGCAAAATAAAATAAAAAGACAAGGAGGGATGAAAGAATGAAATGGCTGAAACGAAGAACAAAGAGAAAAGGTATTTTATCAAAAATAATCGCAGTCCTTGCTCTTTTTATGGCAGGCCGCTGGAGCAAAAAGAAACTAGGAAAATAATCTCCCTGTTTTTTTTAGAAAACTACAGGATTTCTCTTTTTTTTGTCTAAATATAGTTTTAACGAGTAGGTGTTAACGAGTAGGTAAGTCAGCCTTCCGGACTCCCGACTTGGCTATCGGGTATCCGGGCAAGTGCCAGCGGAAAAATAATAATGCCTCCGCAAAAGGATAATGACGGATACCCTCCTACTCGTCGTCTTCACCAGCTGTAAGTGAATAAGTAAGAACGAAATACGACGAGGCCGTTGTTAGTCCTAACTCCTCGTTCTCCGTTACCCACTTACCAACTTACCAACTTACTAACTAAAAAAACATGGGGTGAGAGTTGATGTCAGAAATAAAAATTATCGTAAATGGTGCTGCTGGCAATATGGGTCAAGAGATTATCCGTGCCGTTACAACTGAGTCCGGCTTAAAACTGGTAGGCGCAGTAGATATCTGCCGCCGTGCGGAAGATAAAAACAAACTTGCTAATCTGGAAGAACACGGTGTAAAAATCTCCACCCAACTTGAAGATTTATTAGCAACAACACCTGCCGATGTAGTAATTGATTTTACCGTGCCTACAGCAGTGATGAATAATATCAGCACAATCTTGGCTCATAAAGTAAGGCCCGTAGTAGGCACTACAGGTCTTACCGAAGCCGATTTGCCCAAAATAAAGAAGTGGGTTAAAAGTGCTGGTGTAGGCTGTTTTGTTGCTCCCAACTTTGCCATTGGAGCCGTTTTAATGATGGTCTTAGCTGCAAGAGCAATGCCGTATATGCAATCTGTAGAAATAATTGAGATGCATCACAATCAAAAAATTGATTCTCCCTCAGGAACAGCTATAAAAACAGCAGAAATGATAGCAGAAAGAAGAGACGAACAAAAAAAGAATTCGGAACAACAAGAACTGGAAAAGATTCCTAGCGCTAGAGGAGCATCCTATAAAGGAATAAATATCCATAGTGTACGGCTGCCCGGACTGGTAGCTCATCAAACGGTTATCTTAGGTGATGAAGGACAGACTTTAACCATCAGGCATGACTCCCTTAATCGCAAATCTTTCATGCCCGGGGTAATATTAGCTGTACAAAAAGTGATGGAACTTGACCAACTGGTCTACGGTCTAGAAAATATTCTTGAACTGTAAGTGTTAGTTTTTGGATTACGTCAGTATATACATTCCAAAAAAGGCACTCCTGCCTTGGAATAGCATAATATATCAGTAAGTAAGTTGGTGCCAACTACCCCCTTCATACTCTGTTCTTAATTACCCACTTACAGCCATCGGCTGACTTACCTACTTACCTACTTACCTACTTGCTCCCTAAGGAGTGACTCATTTTGCGTCTATTTAAAAAGCGAATTGGCTTTTTTTTGCCTGAAAGCCAATTCGATATAAAACAGGTCTGCAAGGAGATAGAAAAGCTTCTAGAAGAGGGAGCTGAAGTGTTCCCTTGCTTATTAACTGGTAGCGGAAAAAACGAGAACACTGAAAAGTGGCAAGAAGAGTTAGAAAAAATTACTGGCAAAAAAAATGTTGCAAATAACAGCAGAAAAAGAAAGTCTGGCACTAAAAACAACAAATTTCAACCTGCTAGTAATTGCTCCCTGTCCTTCCTATATTCTCTCTAAAATATTAAAAAATAACATTGGGCCTGTTGTTTTGGCTCTGGCAGCCAACGGCAAAGCAGGAGATTTAGTGTTTCAAATTAAGCAACTTTTAGATTTAGAAAACACCTACCTGGTGCCCTTCAGCATTGCCGGGGCTAAAAAGAAAACAATTATTGTCACTCGCCTAGACCTAATCAAAGAAACGGTAATCCACGCTTGCGCACAGAAACAACTCCAACCTGTTATTTTTGAAAATCACTGGCTACCGGAGTAGGGAAAAGTTGGC